>DAISII010000122.1:1061-1950 GCA_036822115.1 Candidatus Planktophila sp. | reverse complement strand
GTGTGCGGAGAACCCGCACCAATTGGTGATGTGATTCTCGAGTCTCCAGATGTTCGCCAAATTTCATTTACCGGGTCAACAGCTGTTGGACGCATGCTTGCCGAGCGCGGTGGAAAAACACTGAAGAAAGTTACTGTAGAACTCGGTGGTGTCGCTCCATTTATCGTATTCCCTGATGCAGATATCGATGTTGCTGTAAGCAATTTGATGGCCGGAAAATTTGCAAACCAAGGGCAAAGTTGTGTTGCTCCTAACCGAGTAATGGTTCACAAAGATATTTATGAAGTATTCCTTGCCGCAGCCACCAAGGCTGTCGCTGCACTTCGCTTGGGACACGGAACTGGTGGAGATTTTGAAGTCGGGCCTATGATTTCTCCTGAGGCCGTCACACGAGTTAATGCACAGTTAGAAGATGCAATTTCTCGCGGAGCCAAGGTTGCAATTGGCGGATCACTTCCTACTGGTATTGATCCAACTCGCTGGTGTGCGCCAACAATTCTTACCAATGCGCACAAGGACTCTCTAGTTACCTGCGAGGAGACTTTTGGTCCCTTGGTAGCAATTGAAGCATTTACTTCAGAAGAAGAGCTGCTTTCAAGTGTTAACGCCTCAGAATCTGGATTGGGAGCATATTTGTTCACAAAAGATTTAGCTGTTGCTCACCGTGTTTCAGAAGCACTTGAATACGGAATGGTTGTTATCAACGGTGCTTCTTTTGGATATGTGCAGACACCATTCGGAGGAACTAAAGGTTCTGGCGATGGACGTGAAGGTGGGCAGGATGGCCTTCTTGAATATCAAGAGCTTCAATACATCAATATGAATTTCTAACAACTCAATCACGAATGCTAAGAAAGGAGAAGGTTTGATGACAGCACATGAACTCTTG
>DAISII010000122.1:0-1051 GCA_036822115.1 Candidatus Planktophila sp. | reverse complement strand
CTCTTGCGTCCAGTGCATACGTTGATCGACCCTTCTTCTAGCGTAATCATTGGACCTTCGATTCGAAGCGCAGCTGTTGTGCGCAATATGTTGTCCAGCAAAATTCCAGTTATAGGCGTGCATCCAAGTAAGGATGAGGTTCTAGGTTTACCTTGCCTTCCTTCAATTGCATCTCTTGAAAAAACTCCAGAGCTAGCAGTTGTAATGGTTGGTCACAATCGAGTTGAAGAAGCAGTCTATGAACTCATGGATCGTGGAACACGAGCCTTCTTTTTCCCAGGACTCGGAAGCGAAGCCGGTGCAGATGGCCCATTGATTGCCGCGCGAATTAGAGAACGTGCTGCTGCCAACGGTTCCATGATCATTGGACAAAATTGTATGGGGATCGCAAAACCCGGTGGCTCTCCATGGATCGGTTCGATCTCAGATTCATTTATGAAAGGTCATGTTGGAGTTTCTGCACAATCTGGATCCATTGCAGAAGCATTTACCACTATTGGGCCACGAATTGGTTTTAGATTTATCGCATCAACGGGCAGCGAACTCAATAGAGATGTTTCAGATTTCATGAGTTTCATGGCTGATGATTCAGACACTCGAGCAGTTGGCATCTTTATCGAAACCATTCGCAGACCAGAGGCATTTATCGCAGCTTTAGAAAAATGTGCTGCTGCAGGTAAGCCGGTTGTTGCGCTTAAGGTGGGCAAATCTGGAGTAGCAAAGCGCATCGCACTGGCACATACAGGAGCTGTAGTCGGTTCAAATCAAGCCTTTTCAGCCACATTGAAGCGCTTTAGTGCCATTGAAGTAGAGGATTTTCCTGAAATGGTTGAAACCCTCGAAGTTCTTGGAAAGAAACGTCGTCCTCAAGGTGTGCGAGTCACAGCTGTTTCAGAATCTGGTGGGGAATGTGGATTGATGGCTGATCGTGCTGAAAGAAATGGTGTTTCCTTTGCACCACTCCCTGAAAAAACAGCGATAGCACTAAATAAAGAGTTTCCAAATTATCAACATCCTCAAAATCCACTTGATGCTTGGGGTGTTGACGCAC
>DAISII010000121.1:0-2045 GCA_036822115.1 Candidatus Planktophila sp. | reverse complement strand
TCGTGATGGATTAGGCAGCACCTTTGGAGATGAGGGTGGCGGTTTTTGGCTTGGTAAGAATGCAATTACAAAGGCTCTCGGCATCCGCCAAGGTCGCGGGGATGATTCCGAAATGCATCAATACTTTGCTCAAGAGTGCCAAGCATTTGATGCCTTGCAGGTTAAAAACAATGCTGAGGCTGCAACATTAGCGATTAGAACTGCGCAAAAAGTTTTAGAAGCCGCCGATGCTGGTGTTTCAACCGCTACGGCTATTGTGGATGAAGGTGCATATCTGCTTGCTCAAACCGTTGTGGCTACGTGGTACGGATGTGGCGGAGCTAAGAGTGATTCACCCGAAATCGTTATTCAAGGTGGACCGGCACGTAATGCTTCGTATTCAACAAAAATTGCAGTTGAGATTAATGCAAAGCTTCCAAACGCAGTAATTGTTCAATCCTCGGGAGACAACTTAGATGGAGCAACCTGGATCGCAAATAATCTGCATCAGGATGCGCCTCCACTACTCCTTTGGTCGACGCTTTAATTCTGTAATCGGGTTCCACTCTTTTAGTGGAGTGCGTGTTTTCTTAGGTGACAACATCAAAGCAAGTAATACCCAAAATGTTCCGATGTAACCCAACAACATCCAGGGCAAGACTCGGCGACCAAATGCATATGCACATAGGCCAGCAAAGATTCCAAAGAATAGGTGCTTGAGGTCAAAAGCGATCATGGAGAAAGGGTACTAAGGAGAGCTTAAATTAGACCGTATTCGGCAGCTTTTGCCGTTAACTCTTCTCGAACAGATGGGTGCGCAGCGTTTTTGATGATGTTCAGTGCTTGATTATTCTGGCTATGACCGAAGCAAGCAGCAACTCCCTGTTCGGTAACAACATACGAGTGCTGGAAGTGGGTGACATTGGCCTGCAATCTAGGAACGATCGTAGAAACATTTGCCTTGGGATGCCATGAAGGAAGGGCGACAAATGATTGTCCGCCACGGCTATGTAGTGCGCCAACAATGAAATCTGTTGAACCACCAAAGCCACTGTAGATCTTTCCACGCACATGGCTAGCGTTTGCTTGATCAAATAGATCAACTTCAAGAGCACTATTAATTGAAGTCATCTTGGCTTGGCGTGCAATCTGGCTTGGATCATTGGTGCGTTCAGTGCGCAGCATGCGTACCTTTTTATTGAGATCCAGCCATTGATACAGCTCTTGGCTTCCGAAGATAAAGGATGCGGTAATCAAGACCTCATCATCTAAGGTGCCGGCTTTTGAAAGCTCTAGGACACCGTCAGAGAACATCTCGGTCCAAATACGTAAGCCCTTGCGTGCTTTGAGCGCCATTAAAACCGCATCGGGAACTCCACCGATTCCTAATTGCAGTGTTGAGTGATCTTCAACCAGGGCTGCAATTCGACTACCGATCTCTGCTTGAATATCGGTGATTTCAGTAGCGGGCTTTTCTTGTAGCGGCTCATCTACTTCGACTAGATAATCAATCTCGCTGTCATAAATCTGTGAATCACCATAGGTATAAGGCATTTGCTTATTTGCTTGCGCAATCACCAATCCCCCATGTGCACGAGCGGTTTCAATTGCGCGGGGCAGAATGTTAACTTCGGTTCCAAGACTTACTGTGTCAAAACGTTGCTGAGATGTATGAATGAAAACTACATCTGGTCGATAAAAGTTACGGATTAGAACTGGCAATAGTGAAAGACGTGAAGGGATGTACTCAAGGCGCGGATGGTTACGCATTGCCGGACCAACAAATGCGGTCTCGTAGGTGATGCCTTCGCGATCTGGAATTCCATTGCCATGAGCGTTCAGCATATGAAGTTTGAACTCTGGGATTACCTCATCGGCAATCGCTAACAAGGTGCGAGGCGTTGAGAAGTTTCCAGAGGCGATAATTCGAGGATTGCTTGGAAGATTGGCGAGAATACTTTTAAGTTGTTCAGTAGTAATGACTCGCATGGTGTAAATCTATCGTGCTGAATAAAACAAAAATCTCTCTTCTCGCACATTAGCTGTGTGAGAAGAGAGATATCAGT
>DAISII010000120.1:0-2644 GCA_036822115.1 Candidatus Planktophila sp. | reverse complement strand
GTGCTGCACCGATCATGACAGATGGATTAGATGTATTGGTACATGAGGTAATTGATGCAATTACAACATCACCATTTTTCACACGAGTTGATCCAGCAGTTACCTCACCTTTAGCTGTCTTGTCGGTGTAGTAAGTCGGAAGAATCTTTTCAAACGCGCTCTTTGAATCACTCAGAGAGATACGATCCTGCGGACGCTTTGGACCCGAAATAGATGGAACTACACTTGAAAGATCTAGCTCTACTACCTGTGAGAAACGCGGTTCAACTGATGGGTCATGCCACATTCCTTGCTTCTTTGCATACTGCTCAACTAAAGCAACTTGATCATCACTGCGACCTGTTAGACGCAGGTAGCGAAGGGTTTCTTCATCGATTGGGAAAATTGCACATGTTGATCCATATTCAGGACTCATGTTTCCGATTGTTGTCCGGTTGGCCATAGGAACAGTCGTAACTCCAGGACCAAAGAACTCAACAAACTTTCCGACTACACCTACCTTGCGCAAAATTTCAGTAATGGTTAAGGCCATGTCAGTTGCTGTGGTTCCCAGTGGCAAAGCACCGGTTAGTTTAAATCCGACTACTCGCGGGATTAACATCGAAACTGGTTGGCCCAGCAAGGCTGCTTCTGCTTCGATTCCACCAACGCCCCAGCCAAGCACGCCCAGACCGTTAACCATGGTTGTGTGTGAATCTGTACCTACAACTGTGTCAGGGTATGCGCGAAGAACCCCCTTGACGCTGCGAGTCATAACAACTCGAGCCAAATATTCAATGTTTACTTGGTGCACAATTCCTGTTCCAGGTGGAACTACCTTGAACTCATCAAATGCGGTCTGACCCCAACGCAAGAAACGGTAACGCTCTTGATTGCGCTGGTATTCGATATCTGTATTTTGCTCAAATGAATCCTTGGTTCCGAACTTATCGGCGATAACTGAGTGATCAATTACCAGCTCGGCTGGTGCTAGAGGGTTTACCTTAGAGGCATCTCCCCCGAGTTCAACGATTGCTTCACGCATTGTTGCCAGATCTACAACGCAAGGCACTCCGGTGAAGTCCTGCATGATGACGCGTGCTGGTGTGAATTGAATTTCAGTGTCTGGTTCTACAGCTGGATCCCACGAAGCCAAAGCTTTGATGTGATCGGCGGTGATGTTAGCGCCATCTTCGGTACGAAGCAAATTTTCTAGCAGGACCTTGAGGCTAAAGGGAAGATTGTCGGCACCTTCAATTGAGGAGATATCGAAAATCTCAAAACTCTTTCCCGCAACATCTAGATTCTTCTTTGCGTTAAAAGAGTTTTTACTCATAATCTGCCTTTCGTAGAAGCTTTCAGAGTGCTGAAGATACCTCAGCGCGCTCATACAGGGCAACACATTCGATGTGATGTGTCATCGGGAAGAGATCAAAAGCACGTACTTTTACGAGTGAATAACTGTGATCTGCAAGATAAGCAGTATCTCTGACCAATGCAGCAGGGTCGCAGGCCACATAAACAATTGCACGTGGGGTTAATCGTGCTATGTGAGCGATCGCTTCCTTGCCTGCTCCATCTCGCGGTGGATCTAGGACAACAACATCTGCAGCTGTAATTCGAGGTAACAATTTTGCTACATCTCCAGTTGCGATAGTGATGTTTGAATGTGAAGAAAAGTTGCGAGCCGCATCGGCGGTTGCAACTTTGCTTCCTTCAATTAAGTCAACATGTCCAGTTGGACCAACGGCATCCACAATTGCTGCCGAAAACAAACCGACTCCGCCGTAGAGATCTAACACATGTTCTCCAGTTTTTAACTGCGCATAATCAAGGATTGCTTGTGTCAAAACTTCTGGAGCGCGTTTGTGACTTTGCCAAAATGATTCTTGACTAACCTCTAATGATCTACCTAATACATTCTCGTGCAATATGGCTGGACCCTCAGTTAGTCGTGCTTTTTCTTCGCCACGAGTTGGAGCTAAAGCAATTGAACGCTCGCCAGTATTTGATGCACTGATTTCAACTCGAATATCACCTTTGAGATCACGGCCAGCAATCTCACCGAAATTCATGCCTTCGACACAAATGAGGCAATCTGTTACGGGTGCTATTGAGTGAGATCTGGACTTAAAGAATCCAAGTTTTCCATTACGGTCAGTTGTAGCAATTGCTCGGGTACGCCAATGAGTGCTCGCATCAACCTCTTCTACATCAACGTGTAGGTCAATCTTTGCAATACGTGCAAACTGTTCGGTAATCACATCAGCTTTTAATTTGCGTTGATGGTCCACTGAAATATGCTGGAAATCGCAGCCACCGCAGCCATTGCGATGAGCAAATGTGCACGGTGCTACGACGCGGAATTCAGATGGAGTTTCAACTGAAATCACATCGGCCCGATTAAATGAGGATCCGGTGCTTGTGATTTGAATCGTGCAATTTTCACCGGGAATCGCATGGCGAACAAAGATCACTGCCCCGTCATGACGCGCAATGAAATGTCCCCCGTGCGCCACTTTTTCGATGGTGACCTGTACTAGATCTCCAGTTTTTAGGGTCGAACTCTTCTTTGATGCCATGGATGTAAGCCTATGGGTGTAAGTTACCTCCTGTGCACGTAGTCATCATGGGTTGCGGTCGAGTTGGTTCATCACTCGCCACC
>DAISII010000119.1:0-2660 GCA_036822115.1 Candidatus Planktophila sp. | reverse complement strand
TGCCTTAAGGCCCCATTTCCTTTTGGAGGGGGGTCCAAATGGAGGGGCTTGATGTCTCAATAGTAATTTGTTTTGAGCAGACCCTGTTACCTGAGAGGATTGCCCAATGAGCCAGAGTCCAATCGCTGCAGATGATGCAGGGTTACGTAGCGATGTGCGCCGGCTGGGTGATTTGTTAGGTCAAACACTTGTCCGCCAAGAGGGGCCTGAACTTTTAGCATTGGTTGAAGAGGTCCGTAAATCTGTGCGCGAAGGCAATGGCGCAGAAATTTTGGCCACATTATCGGTAGAAGACTCGGTCCAGTTAGTGCGCGCTTTTAGTACTTATTTTCACTTAGCAAATGTTGCTGAACAAGTTCACCGTGCTCGCGTATTAGCTGACGCCCGTGCAACTGGTGGTTCGTGGTTAGCGCGCGCAGTTGATCAAATTGAAATTGCGCTAAAAGCTCAAACACCTGGACATGAGTTAAGCACAGCAGATATCGAACAATGGGTAGGTGCGATGTCTGTGCGACCTGTTTTCACTGCTCATCCAACGGAGGCGGCGCGACGTTCGGTGTTAAACAAGTTAGGAAGCATCGCAGAGTTATTAGATGACCCACGAAATCCTTCGCAGCAAGATCGTTTGGCAGAAACAATTGATTTGCTGTGGCAGACCGATGAACTTCGTTTAGGGCAACCAGAACCCTTGGATGAAGCACTAAATGCTTTGTACTATCTAGACGATCTATTCACAAAGACTGTTCCAGAAGTTCTCAATGACTTTGCGAAGGAAATGAAGCGCATCGACGTTGAAGTGCCGATTACTGCTAAGCCTTTATCTTTTGGTAACTGGATCGGTGGAGACCGTGATGGAAATCCAAATATTACTGCGCAGGTAACAACTGATGCCATGGTGCTGCAGGTTGGACATGCGATTCGTGTAACTATCGCTGCAATGAACGACTTGCGTCAGATGCTGTCGGTTTCGACAAAAATTGTCGGAGCAACACCAGAACTTTCGGCTTCTGTTGCAAGTGATCTTGCGAACATTCCAGAATTTGAACCACGCTTTTTACGACTGAACGCAGAAGAGCCATATCGCTTGAAGGCAACTGCAATAGTGCACCGATTGGCAGCTACACGTGATCGTCATGCTAAGGGTGCGGCACATGTGCCCCATCGCGATTATGAAAACACAGCAGAACTACTGGCCGATCTTGTGTTGATGCGTGATTCGTTATTGGCACACCGTGGAGAGTTAATTGCTACAGGCTTACTTGAGCGCACAATCCGCACAGTTGCCGCCTTTGGCATTAATCACGCCACTATGGATATTCGAGAGCATTCAGATGCGCACCACAATGTTTTGAAGCAAATCACGGGTGTGGATGGATATCTTGCAAAGTCACATGATGAGAAGTTCGAGCTGCTAACCAAAGTACTAGCTGAATCAACAACTTTTGATACTTCGGTATTGGATGCATCAGGCAAGAAAACATTGGATACATTCGTAGCCATCAACGATTTAATTGACCGCTTTGGACCAGAAGCAATTGAGACCTATATCGTTTCAATGACTAAGGGTGCAGATGATTTGGTTGCCGCAGTAGTTATCGCACAGCATGCTGGCTTAGTTTCACTGAAGCAGAAAAAGGCAATTGTAGGATTTGCACCATTGCTTGAAACTGTTGCAGAACTTCGTGCTGCTGGAGAAATTCTTGAAAAGCTACTGAGTAATCCGGCATATCGCGAAGTTGTTTCTCTGCGGGGTGATGTGCAAGAAGTAATGCTCGGTTATTCAGATTCTAATAAAGATGCCGGAATTGCAACTAGTCAATGGGAAATCCACCGCGCGCAACGTTCTTTACGAGATGTTGCAATCAAGTACGGCGTCAAACTTCGCTTGTTCCATGGCCGTGGTGGTTCTGTAGGTCGCGGTGGTGGACCTACATATGATGCTTTGATCGCATTGCCTTGGGGATCAGTTGATGGTCAGATAAAAATGACAGAACAAGGCGAAGTAATTAGCGATAAGTACGCTTTGCCATCACTTGCTCGTGAAAATGTTGAATTGACATTGGCAGCATCTTTAGAGGCAACGGTCCTCAATCGTGGTCCACGTCAGACTCCAGCAGAGTTAAAGTCTTGGGGCGATTGCATGCAGTTGCTCAGCGATGCATCCTTTAAACAGTATCGATCTTTGATTGATCAACCAGATTTGCCTGCGTACTTTTATTCATCAACACCAGTAGAACAACTTGGTGATTTGTTTTTGGGTTCCCGTCCATCTCGTCGCCCAGATGCAGCAGGCGGACTGGATTCATTACGCGCAATTCCTTGGGTATTTGGCTGGACTCAATCACGACAGATCGTTCCCGGCTGGTTTGGTGTGGGCTCTGGGTTAAAGGCGGCACGCGAAGCAGGACATTCTGATCTTTTATCTCAGATGCTAAAGAATTGGCATTTCTTCACAACATTTATTAGTAACGTTGAAATGACACTTGCAAAGACAGATTTAGTGCTTGCAAAACGTTATGTAGAAACTCTTGTACCTACCCACCTTCATCATTTCTTGGATGAGATCCAGGCTGAGTTTGATTTAACTATTGCAGAAATATTGAAACTGACAGGAAAAAAGAGCTTGCTTGGAGATCAAGAGATTTTAGCTAGAACATTGC
>DAISII010000118.1:0-2781 GCA_036822115.1 Candidatus Planktophila sp. | reverse complement strand
TCTTGGTTACACGTTCGATTGTTCCGTGCAAACCAAATGCGAGTCCGCTTGCAAAATCAACCAGACGCTTGTGTTCTGATTCATCCATATCGGTGAGGTTAATGATTACTGGATTTCCTAGGCGGAAGTGCTCGCCGATTGTGCGGGCCTCGTTATAGAAACGCGGATGCAAAGTGATGATGCGATCTAAAACTGGAAGATCTAGCTGAGGTGTTACTTCAACAGTTGATGTGTGGCGAACCGCTGATACTGAACGAGCTTCGCGAGTTTTAATGCGAACATCACCGGTTGCTGCAACACCTGGAGTGGCAGATGTTTGTGGAGTATCAAACTCGGGATCATCCATCAAGCCAAGATAGTTTCCGATACGACGCATTGGATTAGACATATGTGAAGTTTATAGGTGGGGTGAGCGAGAACCGAGGATTGATGAACCTATACGTACATGTGTCGCGCCATGGGCAATTGCCGATTCGTAGTCCCCACTCATGCCTGCAGATAATGACTGCGCTGCAGGAAAAAGCTTCATAAACTCGGTATGGATCACTGCTAATTGGGCAAAGCCTTGGTTGGGATCCATGCCCAAGGGAGGCACCGACATCAGGCCAGCCAGGGTATGAGTCTGTGATTTTTCAACTGCGGTGGCTAACAAATGCAAATCTTCAAGACCTGCTCCCCCGCGATGATGTGCACCATCTAATGAAACTTGCAAGAAAATTTCCAAAGGATGCGGCGCAACTTTTTCAATGATTTCAAAATGTCGTAGGTCATCTAAAGAGTGAATGACAGATGCCCAGGAGGTAATTGATTTCAATTTATTGCTTTGGATCTGACCTTGAAAATGCCACTTTCCAGAGACGATTGCTGCTTTTTCAGCGCCTTCGGCGTCACGGTTTTCACCAAAATCTCGAACACCTAGACCATGCAAGATCTGTGCATCGCTAACCGGAAAAGTCTTTGTAACGGCAATCAAGGTCACTTCATGGTCAGCCACTGCGGCAATCTTCGAACGTACTAACTCTAAGTTCTGGGTCAGTTCTTCTGTACGGTTCATAAGCTAACAACTCCAGCAAAACGTCCAGTTGGATTGTCCCTACGGTGTGAAAAGTAAAGCGGATCTTCTTTAGTACAGATTGATGAAGCCTCGTAGGAAACACCCTCAGCGCTTAGATCTGCGATTAAGCCAGCGGGAAGATTTAGCGCTGGTGTTCCATTAAGTGTGGTTGAAAAAGCTCGTGGGTTTTCAGCAATGACATCTTGTTGCATATCAAAAGGCACTTCGTAACATTTGCCACAGATCGATGGGCCAAGAATTGCATGGACCTCGATGGCACCAAGGGTGTGCATCTGATGCAACGCTCTTATTGCAACCTTATTAACCAATCCTGCCCGCCCGACATGTACAGCAGCTACCGCCTCTTGTGAAATAAGCAGCAAAGGTATGCAATCTGCAACCATGACCGCCAAAGAAATTCCTTTTGTTGTCGTAATCAGTGCATCACATGTTGGCTCTTGCTCCAGTACATGGTCGACTACAACTACATCATTTCCATGAACTTGATTCATGAATTGCGTATCACCAAGTAACGCACGATTACCCGCGACTGCAGCAGGATCATCACCAACATGAAAACCAAAGTTCAATGATTCATACACGCCAAGGCTTAAGCCTTTGCGTCGATCGGTGAATAAGTGAGGCAAAGCCTTACTTCATGAAGTCAGGGACGTCGATTTCATCCTCTGCAACGAGCTCTTCAAAGGTCACGCGACGCTTGGGAGTGTCATTGCCAAGATCAAGAGCAACAGAGATTGGATCATTTGCAGGAATCGGATCTGCAACGCCACCTAGCGTTGCTGCATTAATTGTCGGAGTTGAAACCCGCTTAGGTTCGCCACCTTCAAAACCAGCAGCAACAACGGTAATACGCACCTCATCACCAAGGGCGTCATCGATCGTGGTTCCGAAAATAAACTTTGCGTTTGGATGCACAGCAGATTGAACAAGCTCGCACGCTTCATTGACTTCGAATAAACCAAGATCTGATCCGCCAGATACAGAAAGTAGTACGCCCATAGCTCCATCGATTGATGCTTCAAGAAGTGGGCTTGAAATTGCTAGCTCGGCTGCACGAATCGCGCGATTTTCTCCACGTGCAGAACCAATTCCCATCAAAGCAGAACCAGCACCCGACATAACAGCTTTAACATCGGCAAAGTCCAGATTTATTAAACCAGGCTGGGTAATAATTTCTGTAATTCCCTGAACGCCTGAAAGTAAAACTTGATCAGCACTCTTGAAAGCATCAGCCAATGTAATCGTGCGATCTGAAATTGCAAGCAAGCGATCATTAGGAATAACAATCAATGTATCTACCTCGGCACGTAGTGCTTCGATGCCAACATCTGCTTGGGCAGAACGTAACTTTGCTTCAAATGAGAATGGGCGTGTAACAACACCAATAGTTAATGCACCGATATCTTTTGCAATCTTTGCAACGATTGGCGCAGCACCTGTTCCGGTTCCGCCACCTTCTCCGGCAGTAACAAACACCATGTCTGCACCACGAAGAATTTCTTCAATGTCATCTGCATGATCAAGTGCAGCTTCACGTCCTTTATCTGGATCCATACCTGCGCCAAGTCCGCGCGTTGTCTTTCGACCAATATCTAGTTTTACATCAGCATCACTCATTAACAAATGTTGTGCATCTGTATTAATCGCAATGAACTCGACGCCCTTTAATCCGACATCGATCATTCGATTGATTGCGTTAACTCCAC
>DAISII010000117.1:0-2934 GCA_036822115.1 Candidatus Planktophila sp. | reverse complement strand
AAGGGGCTGACTATTTCTTCTGGGCAGCCAATGTTGCTGGATGCTGAATGATAAACAACGGAAGGTTGCGGGCTGCAGAGTCACGAATATGTTGCATGCGGACATCGCACAGGCGCGCTAACTCGTTATAGGCGTCTTTACCCATCAGAAGTTCTAATTCGTACTTATTGGAGACATACACAGGCTCTGTTCCAACGTGAGCATCGCTGTTACTTGTGCAGTACCAATCAAAATCTTCGCCGCCATCGCCCCATGCAAGGCGCTCGTATTCACCGATTACCGTCACAGAGTATTCGCGCTCACCATATTCGCGAGTTTCAAAACTACGGCGCAACGGCAACTGCCAACACACATCAGGCTTTGTATCTGCAAAGTGCTTTCCATCGCGTTGTGCAACATGGTGCAAAACGCAACCAAATGAACCAGTGAAACCTTCAGCTTCGTAACCCTTACGGTTTAAGAAAATACATCCATCTTCTACACGGCGAGTTTTGCGTTCGCCATCTTCATCTTTTTCTGAAATTCGTAAATCTCCGCCGGGCTTCTTTGGGCGTGCTTCGTTATAGAACTGCCACATTTCAGGAGTCAGATAAGCAGCAGCTTTAACTGTGCGCTCTTCATCAGCCTTATCTGTGTACATCGCACCTTCTGTGCAACATCCAGAAAATGGTTGGCTTTTAAAAACACCTTGGCAGCCATCGCCATAAATACATGTCCAATAGGAGGTTAACCATGTCAGGTCGCACTTGAAAATAGTTTCAGCATCATTTGGGTCGAAAAATTCAACCCAATCGCGCGCAAATCCAGCTTTAACTTCAGACATAGTCGCAGAGCCTACAGGCATAACAGGTAGGCTTGATACATGAATCAGCAATCACAGGTTGCAGTTATTGGCGCCGGCATTATGGGTGAAGCCTTGATCGCTGCATTGATTTCATCTGGTGTTAATCCAGAGTTGATCACGATTTCAGAAAAACGTGCAGATCGAAGTGCAGAGTTAGTTGCACAGTATTCAATCAGGCAAGCACCACTAGCAACCAATGTTGCAGCTGCGGATGCTCTGTTATTGGTCGTTAAACCTCAGGATATGGCTGGAGTGCTTGAAGAAATCAAGGGATCAATTAACCCATCAGCGGTTGTAATCACCTTTGCTGCTGGCAAGACAATTTCATTTATTAGCAATTCTCTTGGCACTGGTAACCCTGTTGTTCGGGTCATGCCAAATACTCCAACCTTGGTAGGTGCCGGAATGGCTGCAGCATCTATGGGGGCCGGAGTCACGGATACGCAAAAGCAATTTGTGCTTGGCTTCTTGGCAGCCACGGGAAAAGTTATTGAAGTGACGGAGGATCTGCAAGATGCAGTTACTGCAACAAGTGGATCTGGGCCGGCATACTTTTTCGCATTTGTGGAAGCCATGGTTGCTGGAGCAAAAGATCTTGGCCTCAACGAATCTGATGCGATGACACTAACTATTCAGACAATTGTTGGTGCTGCGCAGTTATTGGATGAATCCGGCAAGACCCCAACAAAGCTACGAGAAAATGTAACCAGCCCTAATGGCACAACCGCAGCCGCGCTCGCTTCATTTGCAGCTAGTGATCTCAATTCAACGGTTGCCATGGCAATGAAGGCGGCTCGCGATCGTTCGCAGGAATTAGCGTGAAACGCTTTTTCGCCTTTTTAGTACTTGCATCATTTTTGATTGCTCCAGTCTCACATGCTGCACCCAAGAAGATCAGCGTCAAACCATTGCAGTTATTGACAACAATCGGCACTCCAGAAGAAGTAAGCGGCGCAGTTGTAAGCGGTAAGTCAATTATTGTTTTCGGGACCAAAGCTTCTAAGGCGTATGCCAGAGCTATTGATTCAACAGGTAAAGAATTGTGGAACTTATTGCTAGATCAATCAGCCGCATCTATAGCAACAGCGGCTGCAGTTGATTCAGCAGGTGATATTTGGATTACAGGAGCGACTCCACTTGCAACTGGATTGATCGCACCAACACCAACAGCAACGCCATTAGATCCGGATATGGCAGTAATTCCCCCCTCTGCATTTATTGGCGATTTACAAGCTGTCGCTATTTGGAAAGTTAGCGCGACTGGCTCCATTTTATTAACAAACACAATGCCAACTAGTTATGTTGTGTTTCCAACGGCAATCAGTGTTGACAAGAACGGCGCATCTATAGTTGGAATTATTGCAACAGAGAAAGGAAACGCAGGCTTCCTGGTCAATTCAGATTCAGTGGGTGGTTTTTCGAAGTTAATGCAGATCGGCACAACCTCCACAACATCAGATGCGATTGTTCGGCATACCGATGGAAGTTTTACAGTGGTGGGTTCTAGTTCTGAAACGTTAATGGGCAAGAAAGTAGTAGGCCTAACAGATGGAATTTTGGTGAAGGTATCAAAGGCGGTAAAGATAACATCTGTGGTTCGAAGCTCGATTTCAAAAGGTAAACGTATCTGGAACAGCGCCTCTTCTTCCTTACTTCTTGCCGGTGAGGTAAAAATCTCAAGTAAAACAGAGACTGCGGTTACAAAGTTTTCAACTTCCTATGTACCAACGTGGACCTACCGATTTGCTTCAACCGGTCCGGCACTTTCTGCATCTAGTACTCATGCATTCTTTATTTCAACCGGCGCGGTCGCACAATTGAATTGGAACCCAAAAACCCCAACGCCGTTGTTGCTTACCTTTGACTCAAAAGGTGTTATCACTGCAGCCAATAGCGCCCCCATGGGCCAGAAAGAAGTGCTTGGACTGCTCATTTCTAAGGAGCTAGGGGTTTTAGCCCTTACTTCAAGCGCAGAATCGGTTTCGATATTTACCCTACTTACGCGGTAACCTAAACCCCCGCACACTCAGTGCGAACATTAGAAATGAGAGCGTGACATATGGGTTCCGTAATTAAAAAGCGACGCAAGC
>DAISII010000116.1:0-2960 GCA_036822115.1 Candidatus Planktophila sp. | reverse complement strand
ATCCTGTATTTAGTTGAAGCTATTTACACAATCACCGACAAGCCGATGAAATTTGTAGGACGATTTGTGCCACCACTTCGCCTTGGTGCAGTAAGTCTAGATATGAGTTTTATTGTGCTCTTTTTCGGAACACAGTTATTGATGGGCTTTGTCAGTCGTATTTAGCTTTTAACTAATACGACCTCAACACCAATTTCTGTATCTACAACGGCTAGCGAGTTATCCCGCACCATTGACACAGCCAAAACCTCATCGGCAATATGTTGCATGTCAGATTCAATTGAGGCTGCAATCTCATCGGTGGCATTCCATGTGAGATTAATGCGATCAGAGATATCAAAGCCATCACTCTTTCTACGCTCCTGGATGAATCTGATTACTTCACGCACGCTACCGGCTGCAAGCAATGCAGGGGTGAGTTCTAGGTCCAGCGCAACGCTTTCTCCATCATGAGAAGAAACGCTCCATCCGCTCTTTGGAACTTCAGTGATAACAAGATCATCGAGTGCGATCTCCCAGGAACCCACGGAGGTTGTGCCGGCTGCGCGCAAAGTCTTTACTAATGCAGTTGCATCAGTTGCAGCAATTGCCTTTGAAATTTCTTGAACTGCGCCGCCGAATTTTGCACCCAATGATTTGAAGTTAGCTTTAACGCTGATGTCCACCAAGTCGCCATCAGCTGAAGCGATATCTTCGAGTGTTTGTACATTTAGTTCGTCAGCAATTTGCTCGCGCATTTGCTCTGGCAAAGTTGACCAACCGCTTGCTGCAATTAAAGCGCGGCCCAAAGGCTGGCGAATCTTGATTCCAGATTCAGCGCGCGTTGCACGGCCAAGTTCTACAATGCGTCGAGTCAAAGCCACTTGTGATCCAAGTTCTGTATCAATGACAGATGTTTGGGCAACTGGCCAATTCGCTAAGTGAACTGAAGCCACTGATGTTGCATCAGTGGGGCGCACAAGCTCTTGCCACACTTGTTCTGTAATAAACGGAACTAGCGGAGCCAATAACTTTGTCAGAGTGACTAAACATTCATGCAGCGTGCCTAGGGCAGCGGTGTCGCCATCCCAGAAGCGGCGACGAGACCTGCGTACATACCAGTTAGACAAATCGTCGATAAAGCGAGCAAGAGCTCGGCCAGCGATCTGCGAATCAAACCCTTCTAGCGCAGCATCGACCTCTTGAATCAAAATATTGAGTTCAGAAATGATCCACCGATCCATGAGTGGACGATCGGCAAGAGGTGGCGTTTGCGAAATCTCGAAGTTAGAAGCATTTGCATAGAGCGCATGGAAGGAAACGGTGTTCCAGTAGGTCAACAAAGTCTTTCGAACAACCTCGTTGAGGCTGTCATGTCCAACACGTCGAGCTGCCCATGGCGAACCTGCCGCCAACATGTACCAGCGAACCGCATCTGCGCCATGTTGATCCATCAACGCCATCGGTTCCAAAACATTGCCCAGGTGCTTGCTCATCTTGCGACCATCTTTATCCAGGATGTGTCCAAGGCACAGCACGGTTTTGTAAGAGGATTGATCAAAGACCAATGTTCCAATAGTCATTAAGGTGTAGAACCAACCACGAGTTTGATCGATCGCTTCGCAGATAAAGTCAGCAGGGTATGAGGCCTTGAACTTTTCGACAGAACCTTCTTTATGCGGATATCCCCATTGTGCAAATGGCATTGCGCCAGAGTCATACCAACAGTCAATAACTTCGGGTACGCGTGTCATTGTTTCGGCGCACTCGGCACAGGCAAAGGTAATGTCATCAACAAATGGGCGGTGCGGATCAAGGTTTGAAAGCTCTTGTCCAGCTAGTTCGCCCAGTTCTTTTAAGGAATCTATGCAGACTTCATGTTTGTTCTCGCAACGCCAGATAGGCAGCGGTGTTCCCCAAAAACGGTTGCGTGAGAGCGCCCAGTCAATATTGTTGTTAAGCCAATCGCCATAGCGACCCTCTTTAATTGTTTCTGGATGCCAATCTGTTTTTGCGTTTTCACGCAGCAAAGCATCCTTAATTGATGTTGTGCGGATATACCACGATGGTTGCGCGTAATACATCAGGGCTGTGTGACAGCGCCAGCAGTGCGGATATGTGTGCTCGTATTGCTGATGCTTATACAAAGCACCACTTGCCTTTAACTCTTTCACTAAAGGCTTATCTGCACCTTTAAAGAACATTCCTGCAACAACAGGAACATCAGGCAAGAAGTGTCCATCAGGTGCAATTGGATTTACAACGGGTAATCCATAGCTACGGCAGACCGCTAAGTCATCCGCGCCAAAGGCTGGTGCCTGGTGAACTAAACCAGTTCCATCTTCAGTAGTTACATATGTAGCCAAAACAACAAAGTGGGCATCTGGAATTTCGATGTAATCAAATGGACGCTTGTATGTAGTGCGTTCAAGCTCCTTGCCTAGCATGGTTTTTAAAATTTTCTTTTCGCCCTTAACCGCATCCATCAAGTTCTGGGCAACCACTAGGACTTCAGTTGTGTCTTCCTCGGTCACTTCAATGGCAACATATTCGACATCTGGGTGCACAGCAATTGCAGTATTTGAAACCAAGGTCCACGGGGTAGTGGTCCACACCAGTAAAGAAGCATTAAGTGCAGCAAGATCCCCTGATGTAATTGGAAAACGAACGAAGACTGAAGGATCAGTAACGGTTTCATACCCTTGTGCTAATTCATGATCGGACAACCCAGTTCCGCAACGAGGGCAGTACGGTGCAACACGATGATCTTGAACCAGCAGACCCTTTTTCCAGATCTCCTTGAGTGACCACCACACTGATTCAACATATTCAGGTGACATCGTCCAGTAGGCCTCATCAAAATCAACCCAAAAACCCATGCGATCTGTCATATCTGTAAAGGCAGTTACGTGGCGCTGTACTGATTCGCGGCACTTGTCATTGAATGGAGCAATTCCGAATTTTTCAATATCGCCCTTGCC
>DAISII010000115.1:2271-2971 GCA_036822115.1 Candidatus Planktophila sp. | reverse complement strand
GAGCAGATGATGAATTCGAAGCGTTCCTTTTAGAGTTACTAAGCGATTTTCAAGTAACTATCCCTGAGGTGGGAACAGTTGTAGCAACATCAAGGCCTATTGTGATCCTGACTTCGAATCGCACCCGTGAGTTACACGATGCTCTAAAGCGTCGTTGTCTTTACAATTGGATAGGTTTCCCAGAAGTGGAACGGGAAATTGAAATAGTTCGCGCGCGAGTATCTGGAATAAATGAAAGCCTTACTAAGCAAGTAGTCGGAGCGGTAAATACCTTGCGCTCGATGGATCTTGATAAAGTCCCTGGCGTGGCAGAAACAATTGACTGGGTTGAATCACTTACTGTCATTGGTGCTACCGAATTAACAGCCGAATCAGCAACTGCAACACTAGGAAGTGTGATCAAGGATCGCGATGATCTTGAATACACTTCTAAAAACATCAATGACATCGTCTCTGCCTCCTGAGTTATCAAGGTTCGATGAACTCTTCGTAGAGTTCGGAACCGATTTACGCACACATGGAATGGTTGTTGGAACCGACGATGTGATGACTTTTTGTCAGGCACTCACCTATCTAGATCCCACCGACATTATGGATGTTTATTGGAGCGGGCGCACCACTTTGGTCCGTAAGCAAGATCAAGTTGCACTTTTTAACGCTCGCTTTCAAGCGTTTTTTTTAGATTTAGCGGAAACAGAAT
>DAISII010000115.1:0-2261 GCA_036822115.1 Candidatus Planktophila sp. | reverse complement strand
CGTAGTAAAGGGAACACAGACAATCACTTTGACATCAGCTGTTGCTGGTACAACTCTAGAGGTGCCAAATGTTGAACAAACTCTTCCAAGCCAGGCAGAAGACACCGAAACCAAGATGGGCTACATGGCTTCAGCCTCGGAGATCTGGCGCAATAAGGCATTTGCAGGTTGCACCGATGAAGAACTAAACCGCTTTCGTCGCTTAATTTCAACCCTAAAACTTTCGCCACCTAAACGCCGCACCTTTAGAACCCAACCGGCAGACAAAGGTTCATTACTTGATATGCGTCGCATGACTAGAGAAACTATGCGAGCACTTGGCGAACCTCGGGAATTAATTTTTTCACGTCGAAAAGAAAAATTACGACCAGTTGTTTTCATCCTTGATGTTTCCGGCTCGATGGCAGATTACTCACGAAACTTATTACAACTTGCATACTCAGCTCGCCGAGCCAATGAAAAAGTTGAAGTTTTTTGTTTTGGAACACGACTTTCTAGAATTACGCGAATACTTGACCGGCGTAATCCCGATGAAGCAATGCGGCAGGCTGGTGAATCCGTTCTGGATTGGGATGGTGGAACTCGAATCGGCGAATCGCTGGTCAACTTTAATAAGCAGTCCAGGCGGTCACGCTTAGGCCGTGGCTCAATCGCCGTCATATGCTCTGATGGCCTTGATCAAGGGGATCCAGAAACCTTAGAAAATGCAATGCAGTCTCTATCTCGACTTGCACACCGAATCATTTGGGTGAATCCTCATATGGGTGATGTTTTGGAATTCAAGCCCAGCACACTGGGCATGATGGTTGCAGAACCATACATTGATGCAATGTTTTCCGGGCATAACTACGCAAGTATTGAACGGTTTGCCACAGAATTAGCTAAGGTGAGGTAAATATGAAATTTAGTGTTTCGCTTGTATCTGAAGGTGATCGTGAGATCACCTTGGAAGAAACAGTTGAACTAGCTGATGCAGTTGCGCCTTTCGAGGGAATTGCTTCAGGTATAGGAACTATGTCCTACGGAGTACAAATTCTTGTTGACGCTGAAAACTCAGCTGATGCAGTTGAAGAGGGTCGCAAAATTTTTGAAGCTGCTATTAAGGCGACGAATTTGCCCTTTTGGCCAGTTACAAATGCTCACGCCATGAGCGAGGATGACGATTACGTCGATCTGGAAATGATTATTGAATGATCCGGCTAGGAAGTTTGGCTGGTTACCCCTTTGAGGGTCCTCGCGCACTTGCCGGTTGGACGCCTCCAACAACTCCAGGCGTTTATGCGATTATGTGCCGCAATGATGTTGAAAATAAACCACAAGAATTTAGTGTGATTTATGTTGACCATGCTGAAGATTTATCATTAGTTGGTTTTCCATTACGGCATTCTCGCTCGGCAACTTGGGTGCAACGTTCTGGAAGTAAATTCAATTTGCACATTGCATACTTTGAAATTCCTGGTGGCTTGAAATCACATCGTGAACAAATGTGTCGCGAACTACTAGCTATCTACGAGCCAAGTTGCAATATCGAAAAGTTTGATAAGTCATGGAAAGATGAATGGATCGGCGACTACGCAACGCCAGTCACCGATCCATTAACTACAAAACGTGATCCGAATAAGTCTCAATAAAAGACTTAACTAATCGATATTTACCCCAACAGCATGCATTAGGCGTGAACGTCTTGTTCCCATAGCCGGTTTTGCCGGTAGGCGTTCAGCGTGAGCCTCTTCTGCATTAAAAGTAGCGCCGCTAACAATGCCTTCAGCCATACTGTAAAGCAATGGAAGAGCACCGGCAACGACTCCACCTGTGTTGTTGATGTTAGTTAAATTACCTTCGATTGATTCAGCATCTTTCTTGATGTCCCAAACCAAATCGGCGGCCTGCTCAAGATTGTCGGCCACTTTAGTTAGCTGAGAACCAACGATATATAGATACACAGCTAGCCCTGCAATCAAGGCAACAATGTCGATAACTGTCCAAGTTATTAATGTTTGGCTACTCATGAACGAACCTTCTCATAGACGCGACCAAGGAACAAGTGGTGTTCAAGGCCTTCATTTAAAACTGCTTCAACACCAGCAGCAGTCGCAGCGATCAAGGCAGTATCAGCAGTATTTGATTTTGCCGCTTCTAATGTTCCCTTAATAGATTTGACCCGCTGATCGATTGTGCGAACAAGCAAAACCAAGATTGTTAGTAATGCAGCAACCGCTACTACTACGCTAGCAGTTGCAGTATCTGCTAATTGATTTGCT
>DAISII010000114.1:0-3186 GCA_036822115.1 Candidatus Planktophila sp. | reverse complement strand
AACTTGTAAGCCATCAATCTGATTCAGTAAGTGAAAATCTGCATAAGCTGGGTCCAAGTTAGGCAAGTAGGCGCCCTGAACATCGTTCCAGCCCTCATAATAAAGTGCGCAAGATGGTGTGCGTCCATTCACTTGATCGTAAAAAGTCGTTTGTATCAAGTTCTCAACAGTGTTGTATCCAGGCACACCTCGATTTATCAATAATGCCTTGTTATCCAAAAGGCTGCTTAATTGATTTGGCCAAGCTTCTTCGTCACTTACAAAGATGTCGTACGTAGTTGATCCGCCGTAAGCAGTAATGATTGGCTTACTGGCTAGATCGGCTGCTGAAGGTTCTGGCCCACGAGTTCCAAATGATGTGTGAGTCAGCGACCCTCCACCTGGCAAAGTGCTTGAATAATTCGGAATTGGCACACCCTGCAAAAGGGGGTGATATTCAAATCTGGAGTTTTCATTCGCAGGAAGTAAATCCCGTGATATTGGGATGCCGATCTGGCGAGCGAAATAAGGAATGAAACCCAAAGATAATTCAAGAAAAAGTACTGTAATCAAAACCCATGACATCTTTGGTTTTCGAGCAAACAGAATTGCCGCTACAGCCATCAAGGTGAGATAAACAAAGAACGTGCCCCGAGGCGTACCGAAAGTCAATTTCGACGAAGCGGTCATCGCAATTTCTAATGCAATGATTAGCAAAAGCATTCCGGTAGCAACTATTGCCGGTACTGCTATCGAAAAGTTGTAAGGCACAGACATGCCAAAGTATCGTGCAATTCGATTTGAGCCAGCAGAAGTCTGGTTTTCGTTACCTTCGCTAGTCGAGCTCATACTTATCCTTGTAATCCTCAATCAAACTGATTGGCTGATTAGATTTATACAAAATTGCATTACCAATTGCCAGAAGATCCAGATCCGTTCCCATTAAGCAGCGAAATGCATCTTCAGGCGTTTCAACAATTGGTTCTCCACGAACATTAAAGGATGTGTTTACAAGGACGGGACACCCAGTTAACTCGTTAAATTTTGTAATCAACGCGTGATAGCGGGGATTAGTCTCGCGATGAACGGTTTGAATTCTTGCTGAGTAATCAACGTGAGTGACAGCTGGAATGCTTGACCGACTAACGTTCAACTTTTCAATTCCAAAAAGTGCTTCCTGGGCAGGAGTCATCTTTTCTTGTTTTCGCTCATCTACATCAGCAACAAGCAACATGTACGGTGAATCCACATCGATATCAAACCACTCTGAAACGTGCTCTCTAAGAACGCTTGGAGCAAATGGTCGGAAAGATTCGCGAAACTTCACCTTTAAGTTAAGTATTTTCTGGGTTTCTGGGTTTCTTGGATCTCCGAGTATGGATCTGTTGCCAAGTGCACGTGGACCAAACTCCATTTTGCCTTGGTGCCATCCAACGGCATTTCCGCTAGCCAAAGCACTTGCAGTTTCGTTGATAAGTTTTTCATCATCAACTGTCTCGAACACCGCACCTAGTGCATTCAGTCGTTCTTCAATTTCAGCTTGGGTGTAATGAGTACCAAGATATGAACCCTGCATGTCATTGCCAGCAGCATCTACAGTGCGCTTCTCGTCAAGCATCAAATAGTGAACTGCTAGTGCAGCACCAAGTGCGCCTCCAGCATCGCCTGCTGCTGGCTGAATCCATATGTTGTCGAAAGACCCATCACGCAAAAGCTTTCCGTTGGCTACGCAATTTAATGCGACACCACCGGCTAAACAAAGATTTCGCTGGCCTGTTTCTTTGGCAATGGCCCTGCACATACGCAGCACGATTTCTTCGGTTACTGCCTGAATTGAAGCCGCTAGATCCATCTCGCGTTGAGTCAACTCAGACTCAGGCTTGCGAGGCGGTCCACCAAAAAGCTTCGAGAACTTTTTGTTGGTCATCGTAAGACCTGCAGGGTAATCGAAATACTCCATGTTCAATCTGAAGCTTCCGTCTTCATGCAAATCAACTAAGTTGTCAAAAATCAACTTTGTGTAAATTGGATTTCCGTACGGAGCCAAACCCATTACTTTGTATTCACCTGAATTGACCTTAAATCCTGCGTAGTAAGTAAATGCAGAATACAAAAGTCCTAATGAGTGTGGGAAATGAATCTCTTTAACAATCTCTAATTGGCTACCTGAACCTATTGCCAATGATGTTGTTGGCCATTCGCCAACACCATCCATTGTTAACACAGCTGCGGACTCGAATGGCGAAGGATAGAAAGCGCTTGCCGCATGAGACAAATGGTGTTCACTGAAAAGTATCTTTGATGACCAATCGACATCAGCACCGACATTTGCCTCAAGTGCCTTTATTAAGTTTCGTTTTTGGAAGAGTTTTTCCGTCAACCAAACTGGCATTGCCATAGCAAATGACCTAAACCCCTTTGGGGCATATGCAAGATAGGTCTCTAGTAATCTCTCAAATTTTGGAAGTGGCTTTTCGTAAAAAACAACATGATCAACATCTGCACCAACAAGTCCACCTTCCCTTAGGCAAAACTGAATGGCATTTAAAGGGAATTCAGAGTCATGCTTCTTTCTAGTGAAGCGCTCTTCTTGGGCGGCAGCAACGATTTTCCCGTCAACTAAAAGGCAGGCTGCTGAATCGTGATAAAAGGCCGAAATTCCTAAAATCGTTGTCATGATTTAGAAAAGAGTGTAAATAAATGGAGCGAATACGCTGGTTTGGGCCGCAAGCAACAAAAGCGCCAGCAGCAGCATTACCCCAATAATCGGAAGTAGCCAAAGCTTATTCTTGCTACGCAGAAAGCGAACCAGCTCTCGGAAAAAATTCATTGCACTTCCTTTTATCAGTCTTATTTTAGTACTGGTTCCGGAAGGATTCTGCACTTATGTGCGGAGTTTCCCTTATTTTCCAGTATGAATCGCCTTTGTTTTTCCTAATATGCAGAGCATCTCGGCCAAAGAGTCGAGTAATCAGCGCAACCGGGGCAAAGATTAGAAAAAAGATAAATGCCATCTCTATCGGAGCGAAGACTTTTCCAAAGTAGTAGCCCAAGGACATCCAAAAGCGGTTAAAACCTGTCAGCAAGCTTGGGGCTATGAACGCAAGAAGTAAGTGAATTGCAGCAAGGGACAAGAATGTAATGGTAAGAAAATCTGCCCAGTCTCGCCAAAAGCCTAGGCCAGCAAGCGCAAGTAGTGCTAGACCC
>DAISII010000113.1:0-3391 GCA_036822115.1 Candidatus Planktophila sp. | reverse complement strand
AATTCCGACCTTCGCGCGAATCTCTTTGATTGATTCTTTATTTTTAGAGTCAACCAATTGTCCGGCGACATGAATAGATCCATGTGATGTCGGATGAATACCATTCATGTGCATCACAAGAGTTGTTTTACCTGCACCATTAGGACCCAGAAGTGCAACACGTTCGCCCTTTTGCACCGAAAGGTTCACACCATAAAGTGCCTGATTGCCATCAGGATATGCGAAGGCAAGCTCTTTGATTTCTAGACTTGGGGTACTCATTACATTTTTCCAATCACTAATTGCGTAACAAAGATAATTGCGGCTACTAATGGATACATCATTGCAGTGATCCACACTGAAGATTGAACTTTTGCTGGTTCGTCATGAGGTAAGACGCCCACATACCCACGAGAAAGCATGGAAAGATGAACCCTTTCCCCTCTTTCGTATGAACGAATAAAAAGTGCACCGGCTGCTGTTGCTAAAACTTTCCAGTGTTTGATTCCAGTTGCTTCAAAACCACGTGACTCACGAGCAACTTTCATTCTTTCCATCTCATCATTTACAACGTTGACATAGCGCAACATAAATGAAGCAATCTGAACCATCAGAACAGGAAGCTTTAAACGTTCAAGCCCGCGAAGAATTTCACGAGCAGTAGTCGATGTTGACAGAATAATTGCCGTCATCACACCCAAGGTTCCCTTAATAACAATTCCAGAACCAGCGATCAAGCCTTCGCGATAGAGATCAAAAGGTCCAACTTGGACCTTTTCTCCCGAGCCAAAAAAGGGCATCAGAATTGCGAAGAAAACAAATGGAATTTCGATCAATGAGCGCTTAAAAAGCACAGGAAAAGGGATTTTCGCAATTGATACGACGGTCAATAACCAGAGGAAGTAGGCAACGAAGGCGGGCCATTGCGTTACAGGGGTGGAGACAACAATCAAAATGAATGCGACTGCAGCAATAATTTTTAGCTGCGAAGGTAGCGAGTGAACCAAGGAATGACGGTGTAGGTAGAGCCGTTCACCCACATCATGGCCGTGGTGATGGTTCTCCTGTTGGACCTTAATTGGCATCCTTTTTTGGCTTGCGTGCGATCAACTTGAATCCAATTCCCGCAACCACTGCAGTACCAATTACGCCAATTACTCCAGCAACTCCTACGGATGCGCGTTCATTCTCAATTCCCTTAACACCATAATCAGCCAAAGTTCCATCTGCATTTGTGTGGTCTTTTGCTGTTTCGATAAAGCCAATGTCTTGTGCAACTTTTTCTAAACCATCAGGTGAAGATGAAGCATAAAATGAAACTACGCCAGCAAGAAACAATGAAACAATAAATCCAGCGATGTAAAACTTTCTATTAGTTAGCACTTCGGATCTCCAACTTCTGCACATTATTTTTCCATCCGTACACCAAATCGCTACGGCTGGCCAAAACTGCGCTGACTGTCAGACCGGTAATCAATGCTTCACCGATTCCGATCAGCACGTGTGTTCCAACCATTGCACTTAGAACCGCTGATGTTGAAAAGGTCGCAGTTGCACCCATCGCATACTGAATTGTGAAACCAACCGCAGCTGCCGGAACTGAAAGCAATCCACCAAGAGCTGCGGCAAGTGAGATCGAAGATTTATTTTTTGGCAAGATTTTGCGAAGAAGTAAGAAAAATCCATACCCTGCCCATACTCCCAAAATACCCATGTTGAAAACATTCAGACCAATTGCAGTAAGACCACCATCGGCAAACAGCAAACCTTGCATCAACAAAACAACTGTTAACGCCAAAGTTGCAGCCCACGGGCCAACCAATACTGCAGCCAAAGCCCCGCCCAATAAGTGTCCACTTGTTCCTGCTACGACTGGAAAGTTGAGCATCTGTACGGCAAAGATAAAGACTGCCGTTAAGCCTGCAAGAGGTGCGGTTTTCTCATCTAGCTGAGTCCGTGCGCCTTTTAGAGCGGTTGCAACGCCAGCTGCTGCTAACCCAGCAAAAACGGCAGAGGTCTGGACATCGATAAACCCGTCTGGAATATGCATGGGAAAAGGTTAATGCAAACAATTCGCATCTGCATCTTGAAGGCACAACAGGCTCAAAACTGGCTAAATAGCCGATGGCGCGGAGGGAATTCCCCGCTCGTAATCGGGCCAAGGCATATAAGTTTCTGACATGAGCGAAGATGATGGCTTAGAAGAACTCATCAGCGAAGAAATGTTATGGGATCGCATTCCCGAGGTCGAAGGCGAAGAACGAGCAAGCACCTATTACGAATTAAGCGCTCGCATTTATGCACGTGGTCAATATGACGAAGCTCTTGCTTTAGCTGAAACTGCGCGCGATATTTATTCACAATTAGGTGATGCCGCACCATCTGAAGGTTTAGCTCAGGCGTATTCAGCAATCGGATACAACTTAAATCAATTGAAGCGCATGGATGAAGCAGCATTGGCAATGAGTAAAGCTGTCGAATTGCTACGCGAAAACAAATCACCGATCGCTCTTGAACTTGCTTGCACGCTTGGTGAGTGGTGGTACACATCAAAGCAATACGACAAAGTTGTAGAAACAATGAATGAATGTGCACAAGAACATTTAGTTGACGGTAATGAAATCGGCGCAGCAAATGATTTACATTTGATTGGTTGCGCAGAACGTGAATTGAAAAATTACGAAAAAGCGATCGAAGCATTTAAAGAAGCAAGATCTCTTTTTAAGCGAAACAAAGAAGTCATACATGTTGCGCGCTGTGACCAAAAAATGGCGTCATGTTTAATCGAACTTGGCGAAGGTGAGCTTGCCCTAGAGACTGCACGTAAGGCTGTGGATGTATTTGAAACAGGCCATGATCACCGCCGTGAGACATTTGCTTCTTTTGAATTCGGAAAAGCCCAAATTTTGCTAGAAAAATATGATGATGGATTAGCAACCTTGGAAAATGTTTTGGCAATCGTTAGCGAAGATGAGCCAAAGGACTTCGAATTTATTGTTGATATCGAATCTCGCATCGCCAAAATAATGCGCATGCAAGGTCGCGCAGATGAAGCCGATGAAATTGAGCGCCGACTAAAGTCAGTACAGGAAGCGCTGGAAGATGAACCAGAACTTGATCTCCTCACTTAAGGAGCAAGACCAACTCAGCATCACAATGGTGTGCTTAGGCAATATTTGTCGCTCACCGATGGCTGCAGCTGTTCTGGCAGGCAAAACAGCCGATTGGACGGCTCCCCGCATTCAAGTACATAGTTCGGGTACAGGTACGTGGCATGTTGGCCAGGGACCACATCCTTCTTCACAAAAGATTTGGGAAGCAGCTGGCTACAAGTATTCGCACACAGCCAGACAATTTGCTGCAAATGATTTCTTTATTCATGATCTGATTTTGGTTATGGATTCTAGTAATT
>DAISII010000112.1:0-3399 GCA_036822115.1 Candidatus Planktophila sp. | reverse complement strand
GTACGGGCTTGGTCCTTCTAGTCATGAAGCAGGCGAGCATCGCCGTTACTGCCCAAAGGATCTAGCCATTCTGACCGCGATGCGTAAGTTGATTACCGCCGGAGTTTCACCAGCAGAAGCTGCGCAGCAAGCAAAAGCTTTCAAAGGCAAAATTTCAGTCGAACAAATCGTCGATAATTTTGAAGTTCGCGAAGATCTTGTTGAAGCGTTGCACGCAGCATCTAAGTTGTTGGACAAAGGATTTATTGAAGATGCCCTAAGACTAGACATTGAAAAGCACGGAGTCATAGCTTCATGGTCTGAAGTTATTGTGCCGCTTTTGTTTTTAATCGGTGATGAGTGGGAGAAAACTCAGACCGGTATTGAGGTAGAACATTTATTGACCGAGATTCTAAAATCTATTTTGCGTGAGAGATCCTCGATGGCTTCCGAACCATGTAATCCTCGGCCAGTATTGCTGGCATCTGTAGGTGAAGAGATGCACTCGTTAGCGCTGCATGCATTGGCATCGGCATTGGCAGAGAAAAATATTTCAACGTATTTTCTTGGAGCGCGAACCCCGTTAGAAGCTCTTAACGGCGTAATTACACGTTCTGCTCCTCCAGCCATTTTCTTGTGGGCGCAATTACCCAATAACGGTGATCCACGTTTTTATACAGATATTCCTTCAATCCGACCTGCGCCTCGCGTCATAATCGGAGGGCCGGGCTGGGCCGTTGAATCTGATTGCCCAGTGGCCCATGTCAGTGATCTTTCCCAAGCCTGTGCTGAAATTGAGCGTGCAGTAGGCCTCTAAAGCCCCGATAGACTTTGCCCTTCGATAGAGACACGGGGGCCACATGAGCGATACAGATAAGGTCGCAATGCTTGGCCTGACCTACGACGATGTGCTTTTGCTGCCTGATGCTTCCGATGTGGTGCCTTCTGAAGTCAGCACCGTTACTCAATTAACTCGAAATATTTCAATCGCAGTTCCGCTTGTTTCGTCGGCGATGGACACAGTTACCGAATCTGAAATGGCTATCGCGATGGCAAAGGCTGGTGGAATCGGAATCATTCACCGCAATCTTCCAATCGATGCCCAAGTAACTCACGTGAAATTGGTAAAGAATGTCGGACTTGCCGGAGCTGCAGTTGGTGTTGGCGATGATGGTTTTGCTCGCGCACAAGCATTAATCGAAGCAGGGGTTGATGTAGTTGTCGTTGATACAGCGCACGGTCACCACCGCGCAGTTTTAGATGCAATTGCTCGAATTAAAAAGTTTTCTCCAACTACCGAAATCATTGGCGGCAATGTTGCAACACGTGCAGGTGCACAAGCGCTGATCAACGCAGGTGCAGATGCTGTAAAAGTTGGTGTGGGTCCAGGATCTATTTGTACAACGCGAATTGTTGCAGGTGTCGGAGTTCCACAATTGACAGCGATTCTTGAAGCTTCAAAGGCTTGCAACAAAGCTGGCATCCCATTAATCGCGGATGGTGGATTGCAGTATTCAGGTGACATTGTTAAAGCACTTGTCGCTGGCGCAAATTCTGTAATGCTTGGATCTCTTCTTGCCGGTTGCGAAGAATCTCCCGGAGAATTAATTGAGATCAACGGCATTAAGTACAAGGCCTATCGCGGAATGGGTTCTCTTGGTGCGATGCAATCACGAGGCGAACAAAAATCGTATTCAAAGGATCGCTACATGCAGGACGATGTTTTATCGGAAGACAAGCTTGTTCCCGAAGGTATCGAAGGCAAAGTTGCATTTAGTGGCAAGGTCTCCGAAGTTGTTCATCAATTAGTTGGTGGCCTTCGTTCAGGCATGGGATATGCAGGCGCACCAGATATCGAAACTTTGCGTCGTGAAGGTCGTTTGATTCAAATTACTGCAGCAGGATTACAGGAAAGCCACCCACATGATGTGGCACATGTTGCTGATGCTCCTAATTACCAGAAGAAGGGCCGCTAATGAACAACATCGAAATCGCACCTGGAAAGCGTGCCCGCACCGCGTACTCATTTGATGACATCGCGATAGTGCCTAGCCGTCGTACCCGCGATCCAGAAAATGTTTCTACTGCGTGGCAGATCGATGCCTACAAATTTGAATTACCAATGATGGCAGCGCCTATGGATTCAGTTGTTTCGCCCGAAACCGCAATTGCAATCGGAAAACTGGGCGGACTTGGCGTTCTCAACCTTGAAGGCTTGTGGACCCGTTATGAAGATCCACGTATTCCACTGGGTGAAATCGCATCAATGCCAGATAAGCATGCCACTAAGCGTATGCAAGAAATTTATAACGCTCCAATTCGTCCCGAGTTAATCAAGGAACGCATTCAGCAAATTCGAGATGCCGGCGTAACAGTTGCTGCTTCCTTGTCACCTGCTCGCACAGCTGAATTTCACAAGGCGGTTATTGCGGCAGGGGTAGACATATTTGTTATCCGCGGAACAACTGTTTCAGCAGAACATGTTGCCGCAGAAAATGAAGCACTAAATTTAAAGAAGTTTATTTATGAATTAGATGTTCCAGTAATTGTTGGAGGAGTAGCAACATCAACAGCTGCGCTGCACTTAATGCGTGCAGGTGCTGCAGGAGTATTAGTTGGTTTTGGTGGCGGTGCAACACACACGACACGCAAGGTATTGGGCGTAGAAGTACCAATGGCATCTGCAGTTGCTGAAGTTGCCTCTGCTCGTCGCGAATACCTCGATGAATCAGGTGGACGTTATGTTCATGTAATTGCTGATGGCGCAGTTGGACGAAGTGGTGACATTGCAAAAGCAATTGCATGTGGGGCAGATGCCGTCATGATGGGATCTCCTCTTGCAAAAGCGATCGAAGCACCTGGTCTTGGTTGGCACTGGGGATCAGAAGCACATCATCCAGTTTTGCCACGCGGTGAACGTGTAAATGTTGGAACCGTTGGAACTTTGGAAGAAATTTTGCTGGGACCATCACACACATCAGATGGATCAATGAACTTATTCGGTGCACTTCGCCGCGCAATGGCTACATGTGGTTATTCGGATGTAAAGGAATTCCAGCGCGTAGAGGTTCTTATTCATCGTGGCTGAATCGCGCGGAGTCCTAGTAGTTGATTTTGGTGCTCAGTATGCGCAGTTGATTGCACGTCGAGTTCGTGAAGCACATGTTTTCTCCGAAATAGTTCCATCATCAATAACAGCTGCCGAAGTTACAGCTAAAAATCCCAGCGCAATAATTTTGTCCGGTGGACCATCCAGTGTGTATGCAGAAAATGCACCAACGGTCGATGCTGCAATATTTTCCTTGGGGATTCCGGTATTTGGAATTTGCTACGGATTTCAAGCAATGGCAGCTGCCCTTGGGGGCGTTGTAAGCCAGACAGGTAAATCAGAATTCGGTCGCACAGAAACAACAGTTCAAC
>DAISII010000111.1:0-3405 GCA_036822115.1 Candidatus Planktophila sp. | reverse complement strand
CCTCAGGATGATCACCCAATCCATGGCGAGCTCCCCAACGCACCATACCAACATGCAGAACTTGTAACAGGATCTGATAGCGATGGTCCTTTTATGACAATCACTGGACAATATCAATATTCTGTTGCCTTTACACATAATTACATTGCTCGACCATCTATTACCTTGCGTGAGAACCATGGCAGGATTCATGTGGAAATGTCGATTACAAATTTAAAAAGTTCTCCGATGGAGATTATGTATTTGGCTCACATTAATTTTCTTCCGGTCGAGGGTGGAAAAATTATTGACACAGCTCTTGAAGGAAATGATTACTTACATGTAACTCATGTGTTTAAAGATCTTTATCAATCAAATGAAAGTTATCGTCAGATGATTGATGGGTTTACTCAGGACCCAGAAAAGCACAGAGACATTACACCTGGTGTGATTATCGATCCTGAAGTTGTCCTAGCCATTAATCCTTTGCCTGGTAAAGATGGCTGGGCAACAAGTATGCAAATTCATCCGGATGGCGCTGCAGACTTTGTGAGTTACAAGCCATCGGAGTTTGCACATAGCCTTCGTTGGATTTGCCGAAGTGCAGATCAAAAGGCGTTGGGACTGCTATTACCTTCTACAGCCGAACCAGATGGCTACCTAGCGGAGCGAGCAAAGGGAAATCTTTTGATAGTCAACCCAAAAACTGAAGCTCGCTTTGTATTTGAGTGTGGAGCACTCGATGAAGCCGCCACTTTTGAACTGTCGAGAGAAATTCAAGAAGTCCGGGGGAGGAGCAGGTCATGACAGCGCAATTGAGAAATATTGACCTACTTGTTCGGCATGGTTACGTCATAACAATGGATGCCCAGCGCAGAATCATTTCAGATGGAGCGATTGCAATCACGGACCGCCGCATAGTAGAAGTGGGCGAGGACCATGATCTTGTAAAACGGTATCAACCAAGACGAACGATAGATGCTGGAGGAGCACCCGTGCATCCCGGTCTTGTCGAATGTCACATGCATGCATCTTTCCAAACATTTCGTGGCGTAATTCCAGATCACATCCCAGAGGATGAAGTTTTCGACGCAATTGAACGAGTTTTTTACAATACAGTCAATGACGAAGAGGAATATCTAGGAGTTTTGCTTGCCTCTATTGAAATGGTCCGCAATGGTACGACTTGCTTTTTAGAAGCTGGCACCATTCTTGAGCCAGAAGCGGCTGCGCGTGCTGCACACACTGTGGGCATCAGAGCAATCTTGGGTGATGCCTTTATTTGGGATCGACCAGCAGGGCTTGCGCAAGGGAAAGAGACTCCAAGCAAAGGTCCAGTAAGAGTAAAAGGCGCTATTGAGCGAGCACCACGTAATCTCAATGAAGCGCTCGCGCAAATGGGCGGTCAGGTGCGCCGTAATTCTGATCCTAATGCACTCGTTACTGGACATATTGCGCTGCTTGGACTCGGAACAGCAAGTGAAGAACTTCTGATAGAGGCCAAACGACAAGCAGATGCCGCTAACGTAGTACTCAACATGCACCATGCTTACAGCCCGGCTGATACTGCTGCTGATCTCACACGGTACGGAATGGATCCCCTTTTGCACTTGGCAAATATTGGAGTCCTTGGGAGAAATGTCACGCTAGGCCATGCCAATCACCTTACTGATGCAGAGACACGAGTACTCATTGAGTTAGGTGCAAGTTTGGCGTGGGCACCAGGTGCGTCAATGATGTGGGGTCACGGATCTACTCTTCATGGACGCCATGCTGAACTATGGAAACGTGGCGCAAACATCTCACTTGGTTCGGATTCAGCAAATTGGTCAAATGTTTTTGATCTCTTCCGCCAAGCAAACCTTGCTCTCCTCACCGCACGCGAGGCACATCAAGATCGTAACTACTTACAAGCCGAAGATGTTCTTGAAATGGCAACTCTAGGTGGTGCACGTGCCTGTGGTATGGAGGATCGAATTGGTTCACTTGAGATTGGAAAGAGAGCTGACATCGTTATTCATACACTACGTAGGACTGAACTCTTGCCAGTTACAGATCTTCTTAGAAACCTTATTTATTCTTCTGGTTCCAAATCAGTAGATTCAGTAATCATTGATGGAAAAGTGATTCTTGATCATGGTGAATTTCAGCATTTCGATGAACAAGCCTTACTAGCCCAAGTCAATGCAGGGTCCAAAGCCATGCTTAAGAGAATGGGACACGCGGTTGAGAAAAACCGAAGGCCAACTCCAGGATCAATACGACAGTAGAAATCATAAATTAATGGCTCCAGGAATCGCTGATTTATCACGAGCAAAAGCAATTGCATAACGACTTCATTCATAAGGAGGAAGAATGGTAAGTAATCTAAGTAGCTTCAGCGGTCAAGTTGTTTTGGTAGTCGGAGCCGCTAGTGGAATTGGTAGAGCTGCGTCACGATTGATTGATTCTCGTGGCGGCACAGTCGTGATTGCAGATTTGGATAAAGTTGGATTAGCTTCACTTCAAAAAGAGTTAGGGCTGGACGATAATCAGGTAAAAAACGTTAACTTGAGTGATCAATCTAGTATCCAGACATTGATTAAATCTGTCATCTCTGATCATGTCCAGATAGATGCCCTTATAAATACTGCTGGTGTCGTTGGCCCAACCAACACTAAGGTTGAAGATATTGAATGGGGCGCTTTTGAGCGAACGATTACGATCAATCTATTTGGAACAGTCTGGTTAACCCAAGCAATCCTTCCTCATATGAAAGCTAAAAAGTACGGACGCATTGCGCACGTTACATCAATTGCTGGCAAGGAAGGTAACCCAGGGATGCACGCTTACAACGCATCTAAAGCGGGAATGATTGGATTTATTAAAGGTGTTGGGAAAGAAGTAGCAGCCGAGGGAATCACGATTAATGCACTTGCTCCCGCAGTGATTAGAACTCCAATGAATGCGGATACGAGTGAGGAGACGCTTAAGTACATGCTGGGTCGAATTCCTATGGGACGTGTTGGAGAGCCTGAGGAGGCTGCAGAGATGTTGGCGTTTATGGCATCAAGAGCTTGTTCATTTACAACGGGATTTACCTTCGATGCATCGGGAGGAAGAGCCACTTATTGAATTGAGATGACTTTAGAGTAATTAGGATTTAGTTTGGTGCTACAGAACCTTTGAAAAGAATGACTTTGTCCGCTCATGTTGAGGATTATCCAAGAGTTGATCTGGCGGTCCAGACTCCACAATTAGCCCGGCATCCATGAAGGCAACTGTGTCTGCAACTTTACGAGCAAATCCCATTTCATGAGTAACCACGATCATTGTCATTCCTGAGTTTGCTAGATCCTGCATCGCTGCGAGAACTTCTCCCACTAGCTCAGGGTCGAGTGCAGAGGTTGGTTCATCAAATAACATAAGCTTTGGTCTCATTGCTAG
>DAISII010000110.1:0-3415 GCA_036822115.1 Candidatus Planktophila sp. | reverse complement strand
GAAGATTCCTTAAGCGCTGCAATAGCGTGATCGGCAGTATCTGTTGGATCTAGTTCACTTGGTTCAAGTGCCAACATACGCGCCACATCCATGGCCACGTTTCCGGCACCGATTACAACTGCAGTGGTGCAATTTAAATCAATTTTGAAATCTGCAAAGTCTGGGTGCGCGTTATACCAAGGTACAAAGTGCGCAGCCGAGATAGATCCTGGTAGATCTTCGCCGGGAATACCGAGCTTTTTGCCCACTGCTGAACCTGTTGCGATAACAACGGCGTCATACATCTCATTTAGCTGTTCGATTGAAACATCAGTGCCGAGCTCAACGTTGCCAAATAAACGGAAGTTTCCTGCAGTGGCGATTTTTTCAAAGACTTTTGCCACGGTCTTAATCTTTGGATGATCTGGTGCTACCCCGCTACGCACCAAGCCCCATGGGGTTGGTAGGCGTTCGATCATGTCGATAGAAAATTGCAGTTCGTCTGTCTGAAGGTTTTGAAGTGCTTGCGCTGCAAAGTAGCCGGCTGGACCTGCACCGACGATCGCTACTTTGTATGTGGACATTTGGGAAGTTTAACATGAGGCCGTTTTGCAAATTCTTGATTTTTCTTTGCGCTACTTGATCTATTGAATCGCCATAGTTGCGCTGCTTTAATTGGGGCTATGACCTTTAATGTCGAGAAAATTCGCGCTGATTTCCCGGCTTTAAATTCTGGATTGGCATTCTTTGATGGTCCTGGTGGAAGCCAAGTTCCTACTCAAGTAGGACAAGCAATCGCTGCAGCTATAACAAAGCCGATCTCGAATCGAAATGTAACTACGCTCTCTGAAAGAAATGCTGAGGAGATTGTTCTTGGCTTTCGCCAAGCAGTAGCTGATTTCGTAAACGCAGATCCTTTAGGAGTTGTTTACGGGCGCAGCTGGACGCAGATTACATATGACTTTTCCAGAACTTTAGCCAAGTCATGGGCGCCTGGTGATGAAATCATCGTTACTACTCTCGATCATGATTCAAATGTTCGTCCTTGGGTTCAAGCAGCAGAGGCTGTTGGCGCAGTAGTTCGGTGGGCGAAGTTTGATCCAGCAACAGGAGAACTAGCGACTTCAGCGATAACTGAACTCCTAAATGACAAGACGCGCCTTGTTGCCGTCACTGGCGCTGGAAATGCTTTAGGTACGAGACCTGATGTTTATGAAATATCTAAAGAGGTACACAAGACAAAAGCGCTGCTTTACGTAGATGGTGTTCATTTATCCCCACACACTCCGATTGATATGAAAGCGATGGGCGCTGATTTCTTTGGTTTATCTTTCTACAAAATTTTTGGTCCACATTGCGCATCAATCGCTGCAGATCCAGCGCTTCTCAAAACCTTAAACAATGACAAGTTATTGCCGGCTACAAATAACGTTCCTGAGCGATTCGAGTTTGGAACCCTTCCTTACGAACTAATGGCGGGCTGTATCGCCACTATTGATTACCTAGCCAATATGGCCGATGTTGGATCAGGTAGCCGCCGCCAGCGAATTCTTCACTCAATGAAAGAGCTTGAAGAGTACGAAGATGGGCTCTTTAAATATATGGAAGATGAGATTGCGGCTCTGCCTGGAGTTACCTTGTATGGACACGCTCATAAGCGAACACCTACTTTGTATTTCAACCTGAAAGGTATTGAAGGCGCTGCGGTTTATAAGCACTTGGCTGGGTTAAAGGTGAATGCACCTGCCGGAAATTTCTATGCGCTAGAAACTTCTCGTGCTTTAGGGCTGGAAGATAAAGGCGCGGTACGCGCAGGGTTAGCGCCATACAGCACTATTGATGATGTTAATCGTCTAGTTGCTGGATTACGTGAACTAACTAAGTAATCAGCTTTTGAGCGGGCTTAGAAATTACTTAACCACGCCAAGATTGATTTAAAGGGCGTCCTTCTGCATATCCAGATGCAGATTGAATTCCAACAAGTGCGCGTTCTGCAAACTCTTCAAGCGATCTAGCGCCTGCGTATGTGCAAGATGAACGTAGTCCAGAAATGATTTCATCAATTAAATCTTCAACTCCAGGACGTGTTGGATCTAGATACATCTTTGAAGAGGAAATTCCTTCTTCAAATAAGGCTTTTCGTGCGCGATCAAAGGCATCTTCTTTAGATGTACGTGCTGCTACTGCCCGCTTAGATGCCATGCCAAAAGATTCTTTATAGGCACGTCCTGCGCTATCGCGAAGCAGATCGCCAGGTGATTCATATGTTCCAGCAAACCAAGAGCCAATCATTACTTGTGATGCGCCAGCAGCAAGTGCGAGCGCAACATCACGAGGGTGGCGGACACCGCCATCTGCCCAAACATGCTTTCCAAGTTTCTTTGCTTCTGTGGCGCATTCCAGCACAGCAGAAAATTGTGGGCGGCCAACGCCTGTCTGCATACGTGTTGTACACATCGCACCTGGTCCTACGCCGACTTTAATGATGTCAGCACCTGCGGCGATGAGATCGCGAACACCTTCTGCTGTAACAACGTTTCCTGCAACGATAGGCACACCTAGGTTGAGTTTCTTAATAATTTGCAGAGCTTCGATCATCTTCTTCTGGTGACCGTGCGCTGTGTCTACAACAAGGACATCTGCACCGAAAGAAACTAACTTCGCTGCTTTTTCTACGATATCCCCGTTAATACCAACAGCGGCTGCAATACGTAAACGAGCCTTTGCATCTAAAGCAGGTTTGTACAAAGTGGCGCGCAGTGCTCCCGTGCGAGTTATGATTCCAACGAGTTCGCCATTTGCAGATACAACCGGTGCAACAGTTCGCACCTTTTCGTTTAGAAAATCGAATGCCTGTCGGGGATCAAGTGTGTCTGGCATGGTGGTCAGCTCTTGTGTCATTACTTGACCAAGTTGTGTAAATCGATCAACGCTATGAAGATCATCTTCGGTAATAATTCCAACTGGCTTCTTGCCTTCAACAATAACAATGGCGCCATGTGCGCGCTTATTAATCAAACTTGTTGCATCTGCAACTGTTTGTTGTGGGGTCAAAGTAATAGGAGTTTCAAAGAATGAATGGCTAGCTTTAACTGAGGTGATCACATCTTCAACAACAGCCAGCGGAATATCTTGCGGAATAACCACAATTCCACCACGACGTGCGACAGTCTCGGCCATGCGTCGACCTGCGATTGCAGTCATGTTTGCAACAACTAACGGAATTGTTGTTCCGGTGCCGTCCTGAGTATCGAGATCAACTTCCATGCGGCTAGAAATCTCTGAATTCGAGGGAGCCATAAAGACATCGTCATAGGTGAGATCGAATTGTGGCTCGGTTATGAAACGCATGAAATGTTCCTAACTCTTGTAGCCAATTTAATGAGCGGAGACGAGGAGATTTGAACTCCTGAAGGGTTTAACCCCTTACCTCGTT
>DAISII010000109.1:0-3496 GCA_036822115.1 Candidatus Planktophila sp. | reverse complement strand
ACAAGGACCATTTCACCTTCAGCAATTTCGAGATTCAAGTCCTCTAGAACTGTAGTTGTTGAATTTGGATATATCAGTGAAACATTTGAAAACTTAATCATGATAGTCCGAGCACAATCAGTGCACTAAATACGACCGCTGAATCAGCACCTCGCCACTTTATGGGGCGATATCTGGAACGCTTTTTACCGACACCATAGCCACGACTATCCATGGCCGCCGCAAGATCTAAAGAACGGGCAAGGGATTCTTCTAGTAACGGAATTGCTACTCGTCTCCACGACGCAAAACCACGTAATGATTGACCTCGAAGTTTTTGTGCTTGGCGAATTCTAGATACCGAACTGACTAGCTGCGGCAGAACTGATGTTGCAATAACAATTGAAATTCCGAATTCATAAACGTAGACGGGCAGTACTCGCAACAATCGGTGCGGGCTGGTAAGTGATGCCGCTGCACCAAAGATTACGATGATTGCGCAGATCAAGATTCCTTCAGCCAAAGCTGAGGTTAAACGTTCAGCCGTCACAGTTCCACCAATGCGGATGCCAGGCATCCAACTAGGCAGTGGCAGTATTGGGAGAGTAAACAGTGTTGTCCCAGGAATTGGCACACCGATTAAAACTCCGATAATTGTTCTAACGAGCAAAATCCACGCCGATATTTTCAAGGTCCAGTTAAAGCTCTTGCCCCAGGGAGCATTTTCGCGATTAATGAAAACCACAACTGCAACTGCACCCACACAACTAATGGTGAACACAGTGCTATCAAATCGAATGACCGCAATGGCCAAACCGACAGCCCATATCCACCAGGTCAGTGGGTGCAGTGACAGTTTTTTCATGAACTACTTCTTGATGAGAGCTTTTGGAGTAGCGATTTCAACACCGCACTCTTTCGCTGGATAACCAGCTAAACCACAAATCAATCCGGATCCTGCGGCGCGAATTTTAGTTACTTGCCCTAAAACATCGATGCCTTGTGATTCTTTTGCAGTGCGAACACAGGTAGTAATTGTTTTTCGCACTTTTTCACCCTTTGGTGAATATGCAGCTGATCCAAAATCAATTACTACTGCAATTCTTTTGGTTTCTTTGTCTGCTTTGACGCCAGCACAGATTTTTTTGAAATCTGGTTTAACTCGTGGCTGGACAGATGGAATGTCATCGGAACTAAATACGAAGGACCAACCTTCAACTGAACCATCGGCGATATCAACAGTCGGACCCGTCATAGCTGCAGTCCACACAGTTTTACCTGGGGCTGTTTGGAAATATCCCCAGTAACGCCAACCTTTTTCTGCAGCTTGCGCTGGGGGAGTTATGAACGTTGAGATAAGAATTATTGCTAGAACTATTTTAAACTTCATTGCTGTGGGGCCTCTCGAATAAAAAAGAGTCTCACAGGGAGTGAACCGCACTAGGGGAGGATGAATAAATCGACACCTCTAGTGGTAGGAGCACACCCCGCAAACCTCGGCGGGTGTTTGTCTCATCTGCACTTGCTAGGTAATCCGACTTGATTCTTGATTGAGATTAGTAATCTTCAATTTCAGAAATCTTACGGTTGCGGGTCAGCGTCGGATTTTCACCGAACTTCCCCTACCAAGTGAGCTATTAAGTTGTAGGCGAACCAAACCACACACACTTGGGGTTGGCAACTAGGCGCGCTAGTCGTAGGCTTGCCGACATGGAATACAGACGCCTTGGCAGTACCGGAATGTACGTTTCTGAAATCTCATACGGAAACTGGATCACTCACGGAAACCAGATCGAATCAGATGCAGCCATTAAATGCGTGAAAGCGGCGCTCGAGGTTGGCATTACCACCTTTGATACTGCAGATGTTTATGCAGGAACAAAGGCAGAAGTGGTTTTGGGTAAAGCGCTAAAAGGCGTAAAGCGGGAATCATATGAATTATTTACCAAGGTGTACTTCCCAACAGGTGCTGGGAAAAATGATCGTGGTCTTTCTCGCAAGCACATCATCGAGTCATGTAACGCATCCCTGAAGCGACTTCAGACTGACCACATCGATCTGTATCAGATGCACCGTTTTGATCACGAAACACCTGTCGAAGAATCATTAAGTGCCTTCGATGATCTGATCCGTGCAGGAAAGGTTCACTACATTGGTTTTTCAGAATGGAACGCTGCTCAAATCAAATCAGCGCTAGCAATTCAAGATGCGCGTGGTTACAACCGTTTTGTTTCAAGTCAGCCACAGTATTCAGCCCTATGGCGTGTAATTGAGTCAGAAGTGGTTCCTCTGTCACAAAAAGAAGGAATCGGCCAGATTGTGTGGTCACCCATGGCTCAAGGAATCTTGACCGGTAAGTACTTGCCTGGAAAGAAAGCACCAGCAGGATCTCGTGCAACTGACAAGGGCAGTGGTGCAAACATGATCAAGGGCTGGATGCGCGAAGAGGTTTTGGAAGCGGTTCAGAAACTAAAGCCAATTGCTGACGGTGTTGGATTAACTATGGGACAACTTGCAATTGCGTGGGTCCTTCAAAATCCAAATGTTTCTAGTGCGATTATGGGCGCTACAAAGCCAAAGCAGGTCAAAGAAAATGTGAAAGCATCTGGCGTAAAACTAGATGCAGATGTCATGAAGGCAATCGATGCAGCACTTGGAAAACTTCCAGAGCGCGATCCGAAGAAAAATGAAAGCCCGAATCCTCGCGCTTAGCTTTTCTTTTTGCTGATTGTTACTTGTGGATGAGGCGCGCGTAAGCGTCGCATTTGTGTTGATCTAAGCCAGGCATACATTCCTAGACCTTTTGTTTCGGTTCCCGGGAATTGTGCTTCCACCGCCTTGCGAATTTTCTTTGAAAGCATAATGCCATCAATGATTGCGATGATTAACATGGCGTACATCAACGCAATTGCGCCAAGTTGCACAGCTGGAACAGGAAAAAGAGTTAGAACGAGTACAACAAAAATAGTTGGAAGAAAGTATTCTCCAGTTGAGCGACGAGCATCGACATAATTGCGAACGAAGCGACGAGCAGGTCCACGATCTCTCAATGGCAAGGCAGCTTCATCTCCACGAAGATAGGCGGCACGTTGGGCAATTCGATCCTGCTTGGATAATGCTTTAGAAGCGCGCTTTTGATCTTTTGTGACAATAGGTGCAAGCGAGGAAACTTTGCGCTTCGACTCTGCTTCTTTGCGCTTTGGGGTTGGTCGGCCTTTGCTCTCATTAGTACTCATGCCTTAACTATAGAGGCCGTGTTGAACTGGTCCTCAACTCGCTTGCCGGACACGAGGGGGGTAGGCTTTGCCAAGGATTTATCACGGAGAGCAGTTAATCAAGGAGAATGAAATGACTACAGAAGCAACGACAACAACTGGAATTCAGCTAACTGATGTAGCCGCCGCAAAGGTATCTGCTCTATTGGCTCAAGAAGGACGCGATGATCTAAACCTTCGTGTTGCAGTGCAGCCAGGTGGATGTTCAGGCCTCAAGTACCAGCTCTACTTTGATGACCGCA
>DAISII010000108.1:0-3689 GCA_036822115.1 Candidatus Planktophila sp. | reverse complement strand
GAATTGGGCCTTATTCATTGAAATCCCCTTATTTACGCGTAAATGTTAAGCAACTGCTTAACGTGTTCTTAAACTTACGCGCATTAATGGGGTGATGCGGTTATTGAAATGCGCGTGTCGCATTTTTTATTTTTTGTGCAAATACTTAAAAAACGCGATTTTTATGCGTAGAAAACTCTACATACCAGATTGAGGGTTGAGCACATGGAATCTCACCCATGGTCAAAACCTACGTTTTACGCTTGTTTTGAACCCCTATGAACGAATTGGAAGAGTTGTTGGCTTGTAGGCAGCACGGTTTTTTTCGAAAGAATCAATGGAATCAGTCTGTTTTAGGGTCAAACCAATGTCATCCAAACCTTCCATCAAGCGCCAGCGGGTGTAATCATCAATTTCAAATGCAAGGTTCTTTGAACTATAGCTAACGGAGCGAGTTTCTAGGTCAACAGTTATTGCAACTGAAGGATCTGTTTCAACGGCGGCCCACATCGCCTCTACCTCGGTTTGATCCAAAATGATTGTTAGCAGTCCGCCCTTTAGCGAATTTCCACGGAAGATATCTGCAAAGCGGCTAGAAATAACAACTTTAAAACCATAGTTCTGCAACGCCCAGACTGCATGTTCGCGCGAAGAACCTGTTCCAAAATCTGCTCCTGCAATAAGAACTGTGCCACTCTTGAAGGCCTTGATATTCAAAACAAACTCTGGATCATTACGCCACGCAGCAAATAAACCATCCTCAAAACCACTGCGGGTCACTCGCTTCAAATAGACAGCAGGGATGATCTGATCTGTATCAACATTGCTGCGACGTAGTGGAACACCAGTACCTGTGTGCTTAATAAATTTTTCCATGGTTATCAATCGCTCCTTACAGATCCGCAGGTGAGGACAGAGTTCCACGTAACGCTGTCGCAGCTGCGACAAGTGGACTTACTAAGTGTGTGCGACCGCCTTTACCTTGGCGACCTTCAAAGTTGCGGTTAGATGTTGATGCAGAACGCTCACCCACTGCAAGTTGATCTGGATTCATGCCAAGGCACATCGAACATCCCGCGTTGCGCCATTCTGCGCCCGCATCAAGAAATACTTTGTCCAATCCTTCTGCCTCTGCTTCAAGGCGAACACGGGCCGAGCCTGGAACAACGAGCATGCGCAACGTTGATGCAATCTTCTTACCCTTAAGTACATCTGCAGCTGCACGCAAATCTTCAATGCGACCGTTGGTACATGAACCCAAGAAAACAGTGTCAATCGCTATGTTTTTAAGTGGCATACCTGCTTCTAGACCCATATAAACAAGTGCGCGCTCAGCTGCTGTGCGTTGTTCGGTATCTGCAATATCTGCTGGATTTGGGACCACAGAATTAAGCGGCAAACCCTGACCTGGATTAGTGCCCCAAGTAACAAATGGTTCTAGATCATCTGCATTGAGATTTACTTCAACATCAAATTGTGCATCTTTATCTGTAAATAATGTGGACCAGTAAGTAACTGCCGCATCAAAATCTTCTGGCGCATGTGGCTTACCCTTGATGTAATCAAAAGTTGTTTGATCCGGAGCAATTAACCCTGCTCTGGCTCCTGCTTCGATTGACATGTTGCATACCGTCATGCGTGATTCCATAGACAGGGCACGGATTGCACTGCCTCGATATTCGATGACATAGCCCTGGCCGCCACCTGTGCCGATCTTTGCAATGATCGCAAGAATAATGTCCTTGGAAGTAACACCTGGCTTTAGAGAGCCTTCAACATTGATAGCCATTGTCTTTGGACGTTGCAACGGTAATGTTTGAGTTGCCAGTACATGTTCAACCTCAGAAGTACCAATACCAAAAGCAAGAGCACCAAATGCGCCATGCGTAGATGTGTGCGAATCTCCGCACACAATTGTCATTCCGGGTTGAGTTACACCAAGTTGTGGTCCAACAACGTGGACAACTCCCTGATCTTTATCTCCTAGCGAGTGAATTCGAAGCCCAAACTCTGCGCAGTTTGCACGCAATGTATCGACCTGCAGCTTTGAAACTGGATCTGCGATTGGCTTATCAATATTAAGTGTTGGAACATTGTGATCTTCTGTCGCAATTGTTAAATCAGGACGTCGAACCGCGCGTTCTGCAAGGCGCAAACCATCGAATGCCTGTGGGCTGGTTACTTCGTGAATTAAATGTAGATCGATATAAATCAGATCTGGTTCGCCTTGTGCTGCACGAACTACATGCTCTGCCCAAATTTTCTCGGCTAGCGTTTTACTCACGATTGTCTGCTCCTTACCCTTCCAGTTGCGATATCAGATATTGAGATGCTAATATCACTCTATGAGCAGACAGAATAGCGGAGTTGGCGTCCTAGATAAAGCCGTGTCGATTTTAAGCACACTAGAGGCCGGCCCGCATTCACTTGCTGAACTAGTTGCCGCTACCGGCATTGCTCGCCCTACCGCCCACCGCTTAGCTGTGGCACTTGAGTTCCATCGCCTAGTGGCACGTGATTTAACTGGGCGGTTTGTTTTAGGTCCTCGCTCAGGTGAATTAGGTGCAGCTGCCGGTGAAGATCGTCTATTGGCTGCTGCAGCACCCGCGTTAGCCGCACTGCGCGATGCGACAGGAGAAAGTGCGCAGTTATACCGCCGTCAAGGTGATCTGCGTATCTGTGTAGCTGTGGCAGAACGTTTATCAGGGCTGCGTGACTCTGTCCCTGTTGGCGCTGCGTTAACGATGCAAGCCGGATCTGCTGCACAAATTCTCTTAGCATGGGAAGAATCCGAAAAGATTCACCGTGGTTTAACAAATGCCAGATTTACCGCAGCGCAACTTGCTGCAGACCGTCGTCGCGGATGGGCGCAATCTGTTGGAGAGCGTGAAGCTGGTGTTGCATCTGTTTCTGCACCTGTTCGCGCACCAAACGGCAAGGTGATTGCAGCTGTAAGCATAAGCGGCCCGATCGAACGTCTAGGACGTCAACCTGGCCGCATTCATGCCGCTGCTGTAGTTGCTACTGCAGCTCGTCTGACTGAACATCTAGCTCGCGAATAACTCGAGCAATTGTCGGAAAAGAAAAACCTTTTCTTTGTAACAGAGATTGAATTCTACGAATCTGAACTTCTGGTTCAAGTCGACTCATGGTGTTGTACTTCTTCATCCCCAGTGAGAATGCTGTTCGATACTCAGATTCGTCATCGATCTCATCGAGTGCTTGATCAATACTGAATTGATCTACTCCCCTAGTTCGAAGCTCTCCAGCAATAATTCGCTTAGATAATTTCTTTGAGGTGTGACGAGATTGAGTCCACGCTTTTGCAAACTCTGAATCGTTGATCAAACCATTTTCTTGAAGGCGAAAAATAGTTGCTTGAGCAACATCATCTTCTACCCCTCGCTTTTTTAAGTGAGCCAGAAGCTCACCCTTACTCTTGGCGCGTGCAACCAAAGCATTAAGTGCGATGGTGTTTGCAATTGAGTAAGGGTCAGCCTCGTGGTCAACCTTTGCATATTCAAGCATTGGAGCTTAGAAATCCACCTCTGCGGCAGCCTCATCAATGGCAGCAACGAGCGCTGGATCGACCTCAACTGGAACAAAGTGTTCGCGGATCTTGTTCTCAATCTCATTGGCTAGATCTGGGTTATCAAGTAGGAATGCGCGTGCATTTTCCTTACCCTGACCAAGCTGATCTGCCTCGTATG
>DAISII010000107.1:0-3707 GCA_036822115.1 Candidatus Planktophila sp. | reverse complement strand
CCAGGAATTCCAAAAGCTGTTGCTGATGCAGTCTGTCCATCTGAGTACACAGATGTAACACGGAACTGAGTCCACCCTGTATCACTTGCCTTTGTAACATTCTGAGTGAGTTGATCGGCTGGAACAGTTGCAATAACTGTCCAATCGCCAGTTCCATTTGCCCGAATTTCAAGGTTATAGCCAGTTAAACCATCGACCGCTGTTGGTGCAATCCAGCGAAGCTTCAATCCATCTGGGCTATTTAAAGCAACAAACTTTGTTGGAGCTTCTACTGCTGAAACTTCTGCACCGGTTGACTCAGTTGCAGATGGTTCTGCTGAAGCAGTTGGTTCAGCAGTTTCTGACATGGTTGGTGTCGGAGCAGCATCGTCATCGCTCGTACCAGATGACTGAGACCAAACAATGGCAGCTAACACAGCAATTCCGATAACAACAATCCAGGCTGTGCGAGATGATGTTGATGCTTTAGGTGCCGCAACAGGCTTTGGTGCAACTGGCTTTGTAATAACTGGTGCAGCAGGTTTAACTGGTGTAACAACATCTGATAGCGCTAATGAAACACGGGTTGTTGTAGTTTTCTTAACAACGCGCTTTGCAGGTGCCTTCTTAGCGGTTTTCTTAACAACGCGCTTTGCAGGTGCCTTCTTAGCGGTTTTCTTAACGACTTTTTTGGTAACAGCTTTCTTTGCTGTCTTCTTTGCAACTTTCTTAGTTGCGCTTTTCTTCGCGACTGCCTTTTTGGCTGTCTTCTTTTTCGCTACAGCCTTCTTAGCTGGCGACTTCTTTGCAGCTGTCTTCTTTGCAGGAGACTTCTTTGCTGCCTTCTTTGCGGTCTTCTTAACGGCCACTTCGAACTCCTTGGATTGCTATAAGCACGTAATTAACGCGCTGTGATAGGTAAAGGTTACCTCAGGCTTGCAAGCAAATGGATGACATGAGGTGCTATAGAACGTAGTGATTTTCCACGGTGACTGACTACATCCTTTTCCTCCGCGCTCATTTGCGCAGAAGAAATGGTTAGGCCTACTGGCTGGAAAATTGGGTCATAGCCAAATCCATTCTCACCAACCGGGGCGCGCAGAATATGGCCATCGAAACGACCTTCGGCAACCTGTTGGCGACCATCCGGAAGCACAAGAGAAGCCACGCACATGAAGTGTGCGGTGCGCTTGTCATCTGGAATATCTTTGAGCTGGTCCAAAACTTTCTCCAGATTCGCACGGTCATTGCCATGCTCACCCGCCCACCTGGCAGAAAATATTCCTGGATCACCCTGCAAGGCATCTACACACAATCCTGAATCATCAGCGATTGCTGGCAACCCTGTTACCTGGCTTGTATAACGTGCCTTGAGCAAAGAGTTTTCTTCAAATGTAGATCCTGTTTCTTCAACATCAACTAACTCTGGAAATTGATCCACACCGATAAGTTCGATAGCACCCGGCGCTAGAGCATCCAGAATGCGTCGAAACTCAGTGATCTTTCCTTGATTACGCGTTGCTAAAACAAGTTTATGAGACATTACTTAGCAAGGACAGCTTTCTGCATTTGGTTTAGAGTCGAACATCCCGCAACAGCTAAATCAAGAAGTTGATTCAACAGTGCGCGATCAAAAGGTTCACCTTCGGCAGTTCCCTGAACTTCGATGAATCGTCCGTCTCCGGCAACAACAACATTCATATCTGTGCCTGCTCGAACATCTTCTTCGTAACAAAGATCAAGCATTGGAACACCATCAATGATTCCAACACTTACCGCTGCAACAGAATCGTTTAATGGTTTTGCATCAGCTTTGATATGTCCTTGAGCCTTAGCCCATGAAATTGCATCAGCAAGTGCCACATATGCGCCAGTGATGGCTGCAGTGCGAGTTCCGCCATCTGCCTGTAAAACATCACAGTCAATAACAATTGTGTTTTCGCCAAGTTCCTTCATGTTTACTACTGCGCGCAATGAACGGCCAACTAAACGTGAAATTTCTTGTGTCCGACCACCAAGTTTTCCTTTAACGCTTTCGCGATCTGAACGTGTATGCGTTGCACGAGGCAACATTGAATACTCGGATGTAACCCAGCCGTTACCAGTGTCTTTTAACCAACGTGGGACACCTGGCGTAAAAGATGCAACACACAAAACGCGAGTCTTGCCGAATTCAACTAATACTGAACCTTCGGCATGGTCTAACCAATCACGAGTAAATTTAATTTCTCGCAGATCATTAACTGTGCGTCCGTCATTGCGTGCCATGTATAGCTCCTAGTTTTTTGTTAGCGCTTGGTGTTCGACCTGTGTGACCTCGGGACCTAGAAAACGTCGAGCCAAGGTTTCAAATGCCTTTGCATCACCGGTTGCTAAGAATCTATGTGTTGCTGGGGTTGAAGACTGTTCCCGTAACAAGCCATTTTCAACTAATGTGCGATACAAATCTTTTGCTGTCTCTTCCGCGCTCGACACTAAAGTAACGCCTTCGCCCATTACATATGAAATAACGCCGGTTAACAATGGATAGTGGGTGCAACCCAAAACCAAAGTGTCAACATGTGCATCCATTACCGACGCTAAGTATTCGCGCGCAACCTTGGTGATTTCAGTACCCGATGTTTCGCCACGTTCTACATACTCAACAAATAATGGGCATGCAATCGAAGTGATTTTTAGTTGAGGAGCTGCTGCAAATGCATCAACGTATGCCTTTGAATCAATAGTTGCGCGAGTTCCGATGACTCCAATATTTCCTGTTCGGGTAGCAGCAACAGCACGACGAACTGCTGGTTGAATTACTTCGATAACAGGGACCGTGTACCGCTCGCGCGCATCACGTAACATTGCAGCTGAGGCTGTGTTGCATGCGATAACAATTGCTTTAACACCTTGCTCAACCAAGAAATCCATTGTTTCAAGAGCGAATTCACGAACTTCGGCTAACGGACGTGGACCATAAGGACCTCGTGCTGTGTCACCAATATAAAGAGTAGATTCATTAGGAAGTTGATCCAAGATTGCACGTGCAACGGTTAGACCGCCTACACCTGAATCAAATATTCCTATTGGGGCATCACTCACGGGGCTAGCCTACCTTGCACCTATTGCTTTATCGGCCGGACAACTATTCGGATTCATCCATAAGGGCAGAAATCAAACTTTCTTGCAGCCAGCCAAGCCAGCTATACACCGCATACACCCCACGCATTGGGTCATCTGGTGCCAATAATTCCAAATCTTGCTGAGTATTTTCTGCAACTTTTAAACGAACTCCAAGTGCAAGACGCACATCATTCATTGCACCAAGCCAAGCATTGGCACCATCATGATCAACTTCAACAATTCCATCTATGGCACTCTTTAGATGCATCCGCATGGCCATTGCATGTGCCTGTTTCTTTTGGCGCAATGTTGATTCGGTATATCTACGAAATTCGGATGCATCAATTTGATCTGCATATGCATTAGGTAAAAGACGCAGTAGTACTTCATCATCTGGTGGTGTGTCATGCATGGTTATTCCAACCATCGCAGCCAACGGATCATCACTGTCATGATCAACTCGTTCGGCAAGTAATTCAATAATTTGTTCTACTAAATTAGTCAGAACTTCACGCTCGGCCTCGGAAAAATTAGCTAGGTAGGCGTTATCTCCGTGACGGAAAAATCCGTGTTCGTTTTCGCTCATATCGCTTGATCACCACGCTGCAAGGTTGCCCACAAAC
>DAISII010000106.1:0-3708 GCA_036822115.1 Candidatus Planktophila sp. | reverse complement strand
GATAAAGTCTCGTCATTATGAGCGACTCTATGCGTAACTTCCTCGAATGGATGGCCGGGACTCCCCTGCGCATCCTGATCATCCTTATTGGCGCTGCCTTCATCCAGACATTTGGTTCTCGCGCAATTACTCGTGCCATGAACAGGTTGGCATCAGCTGATTTAGTACTTGGTCCACGCAACATTGTTGCGCGACAAAAAGAACGAGCAAGCACCATCGGTGGAGTTTTAACCGCAACGCTAAAGAGTGCAACCTGGATCATCGCCATGGCTATGGCACTTGGAGAATTTGGTTTTGATCTTGGCCCACTTATCGCTTCAGCCGGAATCGTTGGCGTAGCGGTAGGGCTTGGCGCACAAACTCTGGTGCGCGATATTTTGTCTGGAATCTTCATGTTAATCGAAGACCAGTACGGTGTCGGCGACTCAGTCTCTGTTCTAGAAGTTGAAGGTGTAGTTGAAAAAGTTGGACTACGAGTGACAACTGTTAGAGATGGTCAAGGCACTTTGTGGTACTTGCGCAACGGAGAAATTTTAAAGGTTGGAAACCAATCTCAATCTGGTTGATTAACCATGGAATTCGCTGCCATTTCGCAATAACTCCACAGCTCTGTTTTTAACTCTTCTTTAATTTCTACGCCATCAATCGCAGTACGCATTGCATTAAGCCAGGCATCACGCGCAGCGGTATCAATGGAAAATTGTGCATGGCGCATCCGAAGACGTGGATGCCCGCGATTTTCTTGGTAAGTATCAGGCCCGCCCCAGTACTGTTCTAGAAACCATTGCAAGCGTTGGGCAGCACCTTGTAAATCGTTTTCTGGATACATCGGGCGCAAGATCGGATCAGTTGCAACTACTGCATAAAACTGAGATACCAAATCTGCGAAGAACTTTTCGCCGCCGACTTGTTCGTAGAAGTTACTCATGTGCACGCAGTCTAAGTGAGGCAACTCCAAGCAGCGAAACGGGAATCGCTGCAGCTAGGCAGAGCCACCCATAACTAAGTGTTCCAATAATTACACCGGCTAGTGCTCCCCCACCAGCTCCTGCCAGATTCATTACTAGATCACTTGCTCCTTGTGATGATGCTCTAAATTCAGTGTCAACGCTTTCAGAAAGATAAGCAGAACCCGCAATTAGTGTGCAGGACCAGCCCAACCCAAGCAAAAACAAACCAACTCCCAAGGTATAGGCATCATCTGCAGCAGCTTTGCCAGAAATAATTGTTGAGAGCAAAAGAGTGATGATTCCGATTTGGATTACGCGCACTCTGCCCAGGCGATCACTGAGTGAACCAACTAATGGTGAAAATGCATACATCCCAAGGACGTGAACACTAATAACCAAACCAATAATCGTAAGTGATACATCCACATGAGCCATGTGCACCGGCGTCATAACCATTACCGAAACCATTGCAACATGGCCAATTGCGATGGACAAAATTGCAAAGAGTGCCTTTGGATTTTGGCGTATGTGTTTCAGCGCCTTCTTGGTTGCACCTTTTTGTTTACTTGATACTAGATCTTTATTGGCCAGCAGATATGGATCTGGTCGCAAGAAGATCGTAATTACTACTGCGGCTAACGCCAAGGTAGTTGCAGAAATTAGATATGGACCAACCAGGCGAGGTAACTCAAAAAACTCGGCCAGATTTCCAGCTGGTTCCATTAAGTTGGGACCTGTTACAGCACCAATTGTGGAACCCCACACAACAAATGAAAGTTGTTTCGCTCTGGTTTCATTAGTAGCCAAATCAATAGCTGCAAAGCGTGCTTGATAGCCAGCAGCAGATGCCGCGCCAACCATGAAGGTTCCTATCAACATTAAAACTAAACTTCGATGAGCTCCACCAAGTATTGCTAAGACCGAACCAATAACTCCAGAAAAATATCCAACAGATAGCGCTAAGCGACGTCCACCCTTTGCAGTTAAGCGTGCAAGTGGCAGCGCAAGAGCTGCTGCACCTAAGACTGCGCTGGTTTGTGCCAGGCCCGCTAACGTTTCAGAATCTGTAATTGATGAGACAAGAAGTGAGCCTGCAGCAACGGTTCCGGCAACACCAACACCACTTAAAACCTGTGCTGCAGCCAGAGTCCTAACGACCCTGTGCTGAACCACTGTGTTCGGCATTAAGGAACCAGTCGAACCCAAACAGCAGTATCTGTTGGCAAGGTGTGCCCTGTTACGGGACCACTTGCAATCAAGATTTGGCTATTACTTGGTAACTCAATTGCCGCACCAAAGTTGATGTAGCACGCAAAATCCCCTGGACGCTCAAAAGCAACAACATCTTTGCCGGCTTCGATCCATTCCATTGGGCCATCGCCTAATCCTGCTTCAGCTTTACGGATCGCAAGTGCTTCGCGATACATAGTCAGCGTTGAACCTTCAACACCATCTTGTGTATCAACTGCGTACTTGCCCATCCACGAAGATTGTGGCAACCAGGTTTCATTTAATTGCAATGCATCATTTGTGGAAAAACCAAATCCACCCTTTGGATCGGCTGACCAAGGCAATGGAACACGGCAACCGTCGCGACCGCGATCTAAGTAACCACTCATCTTCCATCGTGGGTCAGTTAAACGATCTTCAGGAAGATCGCGAACCTCAGGCAACGCAAGCTCTTCGCCTTGATACAAATATGTTCCACCAGGCAATGCAAGTGTCATCAAAGTTGCGCTGCGCGCACGCAATGTTCCACGAGCAATATTTAGCTTCTTTGGATCACCCTGACGTGAAAATGTTGAATCGCCGTGATTTGTTAAACCAAGATCCAAACGGTCAACTGATCTGACAACATCGTGGTTATTAAATACCCACGAAGTAGGTGCGCCAACTTCTGCTAACGCCTCGATTGAGTTATCAATCTTCGTCTTAATCTGTTGTGCATCCCACAAGGTAGTGAGCATTTCAAAGTTAAAAGAGTTCTGAAGCTCATCTGGGCGTACATAACGAGCAATGCGTGAAGCTGGGCTGACCCACGCTTCTGCAACTGCCATGCGATCTCCTGGATATGAATCAAAGATTTTGCGCCATGATCGATAAATATCATGAACACCTTCTTGATCCCAGAATGGCTTGTGCTCTGTGCCAAGCATTGATGCGGTTGGATCAATGCGAATATCTGGCAAACCTGCTTCTTTAATCATTCCGTGTGCAACATCGATACGGAATCCATCGACACCACGGTCTAACCAAAACTTCAGCACATCTTCTAGATGATCCTTAACCTCTTGGTTTTCCCAATTCAGATCAGGCTGTTCAATTGCAAAAAGGTGCAAGTACCACTGCCCTGGTGTTCCATCAGCTTCGATAACTCGTTGCCAGGCTGGTCCGCCGAAAACAGCTTCCCAGTTATTAGGTGGCAAATCTCCGTTTTCACCTTTTCCATCGCGGAACATATAACGCTCACGCTCAGGTGATCCAGGCTTTGCTGCTAACGCTTGCTGAAACCACTTGTGATCACTTGATGTGTGGTTAGGAACGATGTCAACAATAAATTTGATTCCAAAATCATGTGTTTCTTTAATCAGTTGTTCTGCTTGAGCCAAGGTTCCATAAGCAGGTTCGATATCCATGTAATCAGATACGTCATAGCCATGATCGTGTTGTGGTGATGGATACCAGGGAGAAATCCAAATTGCATCAATACCTAAAGATTTTAAATATGGAAGACGTGAACGAATGCCTTCGACATCAC
>DAISII010000105.1:0-3738 GCA_036822115.1 Candidatus Planktophila sp. | reverse complement strand
ACGCATAACAATGACCATAAGTGTTCCGACTTTTCTCAGCAAACCTAGCTATCCTCCTTCCGTGCGATCACTCCCGAAAAGCAAACTTTTAGTCTCGGTTTTGGTCCTTCAATTTTTCTTTATTCCAGTTGCTTCTCATTCTGCAACAAAGAGTATTGCCGGCTCGATATGCAAGAGTTCTGGAATTACTAAGACAGTCTCGGGCAAGAAATTTGTTTGTACTGCCGTCAATAAAAAATTAGTGTGGAAGTTAAAGCCTGCAACCGCGCCAACACCAACTCCATTTGTTGGTCCAACTTGGGCTGAAATTGAAGCGGAAAAGGCTGTAGCTGCTGGGCTGACATGGGCTCAGATCGATGCTGAAAAAGCCGCTGCCAAAGCAGCAGAAGATTTGCGACTAAAGATCGCAGCAGATGCGAAAGCTGCGGAGGATTTGAAGGCTAAGTTAGAGGCAGAGGCCGAAGCCGCCAGACTTGCAGCGGGTATTCCAAAGGTGCCTGGGTTAGTAATTGGAAATCTCTTGTGGAGTGATGACTTCAAAGGCACCAAGGGTTCCTCTATTGATTCAAAAAAATGGAGTGCACGCAATTGCCACAGAACACCATCTGGAATGGGCGGAGGAGCATGCTTTGATAGCGAGGTTGTCTATTACGCGCCATCTGCAATCAAACTAGATGGTAGCCAAGATGGTGCCGCGGTCATTTCGACAACGCGAATTGCAGGCGCGTTACCAAGTGATGCAGGCTCGTGCCTTTCAGGGTATTGCGCTTTTGTAAGCGGCCGCTTTGATACTCATGGCAAAGTTTCATTTAAATATGGCTTTATCGAAGCCCGTATCAAGATGCCTGCGGGCAGCGGAAATCACCCAGCATTTTGGATGCTTGGTGACAATATAAATCAGGTGGGCTGGCCATATTCGGGCGAGATGGACATTACTGAAATCCACAGCAACGAACCAACAACAACTACATCGGCTACACATTACACAACTGTGGACTCGCCAAATACATGTTGTTTCAATCATCAGTACACAGTTGCAGCACTTGGCGTAGGGGCCGATGTATCAGCTGATTACCACACCTACGCAGTTGCGTGGATGCCAAACTCAATTTCATATTACGTCGATAACCGCTTGATCTCGACAACAACCCCGTCAAATCTGGGTGGGCTTTGGGTGTTTAATAACAAGTTCTTCTTAATCCTTAACAACGCTGTTAATCAATCATTTAGTGGATCGTGGCAAAACCTACAGTCATCAACGATGAGCATTGATTGGGTTCGGAGCTATCAAGTAAATGGTCACGGAGAAGTATTTACCCCATAAAAAATCCCGGTACCCATATGGGCACCGGGATTTCTTATTGAATCAGAATTGCTTGGTAGAACCTGTTACTTCTTCTTATAACCAGTTGGGCACTTTGGATTAACCGCAGTTACCTTCTTAGTTAGTTTGCCCTTAACGCAGGTGACTGTAGTTTTCTTAACAACTGGCTGTGGCGCGGTGTAGATATCAAATGTCACTAGATCAACATCTGCTTCTTTGTCACCAAAACCAGGAATTATTGCCTTCAGGGTTCCGTATAGGCGAACCTTTGGAGCCATCGCATTTGGTGCAGCAGGCTTAGCTTCCAAACCTTTTGTGTCAGTGTTCTTAAGGGTGAATGTAACTTCGCCATTGGCATTTGTCGTTGCCTTCAGGTCAGCACCTGATGCTGATTCTGCTGACGGAGTAGTGATTTTTGTAGTTCCTGCTAGCCAGTTGGCCTTGGATCCACTGTATGGAGCGTTAACTTGCAGCGTTACTTCCTTATTTGCAAGTGGCTTAGTTCCATCTGATGTAACAAGATACTTAAGAACAACAGTTGTTCCTGCTGCAATATATGTGTAGTACGCACGTGTCTTTGCTGAGTACCACTGTGCAATATCCCCAGTTGTATCAACACTGTTTGATGGCCCGTATGCAGGGGACACTAGACGCATTGATGGCACAGTTGCTGGTGTTGTTGCAGTAGGTGTTGGAGTTGCGGTCGCAGTAGGTGTTGGAGTTGCGGTCGCAGTAGGTGTTGGAGTTGGTGTAACTGCGGCTGGAATAGTTTCAGCAGCAGCCTTTGTAATGTCAAAAGTCAAAAGATCAATAACTTGCTGCATGTCGCTCAAGCCATCAATAACTAGCTTCATATTTCCAGCCACACGACCAGTTGCTGCACGTGCCTGTGTCTCTGATGCTGGAATCGCCATTGCTGAATCTGCAGTATTTGTGCTCTTGATTGTGAATGAAACTTTTCCAGCAGCATCTGTCTTACCTGGCACCAATAATCCATATCCAGTTGCTGAATCTTGTGAAGCACCAACGGTCTTACCGTTAACTTCCCAGGTTGCTTTCGATCCACTGTACGGAGCATTAACCATAAATGAAACAGCCTTGTCGGCAGCTGGTGTAGTTCCATCCGTTGTAACTATGTAGGTAATGGTGATTGTTGATCCCGCGCCAACATATTTGTAATAACTACGGCCGCCAGCAGCGTAATACTGAGCAAGTCCGTCAGATGCCCACGTGTCATTAGCCGAATTGAAGTCCGGAGATACGACGCGAACTGTTGGTAATCCAGCAGCCTGAGACGAGGATTGCCCGATCAAGCCACCAGTTAATAGGAGCGCCAGCATTGCGATCCCGCTTACGAGCTTACGTGTAATTGATGTGCGCTTCATTTCTAGCTCCTATTTCTCAGTTGATTAACCTTTTATTACTTTTCCTACGCCATTTACAGAATAAAAACGAATGTAGTCAACGTGCAACTGTGCTTGATTCAAAGCCGGATCAATGTATTCACCAGCGTATGTGCCACCCATTGCTAAATTCAGGATTAAGAAAAACTTTTGGTTGTAGACCCAGCCTCTAGATCCGGTATCTGCCGATGTGTATGTGCCGGTTACTCGGCCATCGACAATGAAGGTCAGTGAGTTCTTTTTCCATTCAATCGCATAGGTGTGGTAGCCATCTGACAACGGCGGACCACTTACAAATCGCGCACCCAAACCTGAACCTTTTGGAGTTGTTGGCCCGTGAATTGCAGAGGTTGATTGATCAGGAATGTCTCCACGAAACTCCATGATGTCGATCTCGCCGCATTCAGGCCAAGGGACACCATCCAATAAATCTCCGCCCAACATCCAGAATGCTGGCCATGTTCCAATACCTACTGGCATTTTGATCCGGGCTTCTACCCGCCCATACATAAATCCAACGTTGCGGGCCGTCTTCATGCGCGCACTTGTAAATTGGCATTCAGAGCAACGATTAAGAATGTCTTCTGTGCCTGGGACTTCGCCTATTTGTTCGGCGTATTCATTTGAAATTCTGTTAGCGGTGATAACTAAACGGCCAGCGCCATCCATTGATGCATTGGCAGCTTTGTCGGTGTAGTACTGGCGTTCAGAATTTCCCCAGCCACCACCACCAATTTCGCGGCTCCAAGTTTTTGCCGATGGCAGTGTTCCTTTTTTGCCGTTGAATTCGTCGGACCATAAAAGCTTCAGTGTTTTCTTCGATGCCGCATCCGCAACAGGGTTGACAATTAAGGAGAGGGCAATTGAGAGCGCGACTAAAAGAGTGGCTGGTGCCAGAATCCCTTTTCTAATGACCATTGACGCACTCCCCTCGTTATCAAATTTTAACCCGAAACCCCTTGTGCCAAATAGCATTAAAGGCTTAAATAGCGTACCTTGAAACCGCTTTCA
>DAISII010000104.1:0-3831 GCA_036822115.1 Candidatus Planktophila sp. | reverse complement strand
CTTCTCGTGTTAGTGGATTAGTTGGTCGAGCAGAGGCCAAAAATGTTGCCACCCTTGGCCCCGAACTAGATCGAGTAAATGCCGCACGTGTACGTGCATTAACTCTGCAGTTACTGGCAGAAAATCAAGGTATCGCACCTGATTGGAATAACTTTAGAGAAGTTTTATCCTGGAGAGCGCCAGTACGTCGTAACTCTTCCTTGCAAGACGAGCTTGCAGAATGGACTCTTCGTGAGGCTGAATGGCTCGGAATCACAGGTCAAGGCGCACTATCGAAGTTCGGGGCTCAATTTCTAAATGGCGATGACTTAAGTTCGATCAACGAAGATCTACCAAAGACGGTTGATCACATCTTGATTCAAAGTGATAACACAGCCATTGCGCCAGGACCATTGGAACATGAAATTTCGCAAGCACTAGCAATGATGGCGGAGATTGAAAGCCGTGGTGGTGCGACTGTTTATCGTTTCAGTGAGAGCACAATTCGACGGGCCTTAGATCACGGCAAGACTGGCGATGAGATAAAAACATTCTTAGTCAAGACATCTAAGACTCCAATGCCACAACCGCTTGAATACTTAATTGCCGATGTTGCCAAGAAGCATGGCAAATTGCGCGTAGGAAACACTTCCTCTTTTATCCGCTGTGAAGACACTGCACTAATTTCTCAAATTATGAATGACAAAAAACTTGAAATCTTGGCTCTTCGCCGGATTGCACCTGAAGTTGTAATTTGCGATATGGATGCAACAGATGCAATGCGTCTGTTGCGCGAATGCGGATATTTACCTGCAGGTGAATCTGCAAATGGAATGATTTTGACTGGGCCAAAAAGCAATCGTGCATTAACAAAACCCCGTCCTCCACGAGTAATTGGTGAAGTCGAAATTCCTGATACGGAAAATTTAAAGACTGCAATTCGAACATTACGTACTGGTGAAAAATCTACCTACCGCCAAACGCGATTACGTCAGGTAGCTAGCGAAGCGTTAGGTCAGCTCCCCCGCACAACTGCAAATGAAACAATGGATATTCTTAATCAATTCATTGTTGATGAAAAAACCCTTTCAATTGGATATGCCGATAACAATGGCGGAGTAACCCATCGAATTATTGACCCAATACGGATTAGCGCAGGTGCCTTAATTGCACGTGATCATGCAACAGGAGAGGTCCAATCCTTTAGAATTCCACGCATCACAGGCGTGGCACCGCTATAGACTTACCCCATGTTGGCAGCCCTCGAAGCGTTAGTTAAGTTGGAATCACCAACTGAAGATCTAGACGCCTGCCGCGATGTTGTTCATTTAGCAAGTGACATAGCAACCAGAATTTTGGGAACTCCTGCAGAAATTCGTGAAGTAAATGGTCGTCCAGTTTTCTGGTGGGGTGCAACAAATCCTGATGTAGTCGTGCTTGCCCATTTAGACACTGTTTGGTCAAAAGGATCTTTTCAACCTTTGTGGAAGGTAGAAGGAACAGCTGCTCGTGGGCCAGGAATTTTTGATATGAAAGCAGGATTCGTTCAAGCGCTATATGCGATGAAGGGAATCACTGGCAGTGCCGCATTAGTAGCTACGACTGATGAAGAAACCGGAAGTGCGACTAGTAAAGATTTCATTAAAGAGATTTCTGCGAAAGCAAAAGCTGTTTTAGTTTTAGAAGCCTCACTTGACGGTAAGGTCAAAACTGGCCGCAAAGGTACAGCGATGTATCAGGTAAAAATTCATGGCAAGGCATCTCATGCTGGACTTGAACCTGAAAAAGGAATTAATGCAACAGTAGAAATTGCACATGCTGTTTTAGCAATTACCGCGATGGAAAATACTGAGCATGGAACAACTGTCGTTCCGACCACATTGCATGCAGGTAACACAACAAACACAGTCCCAGACTTAGCGATTCTAGATATTGATATCCGTTCATATTCAATGGAAGATCTAAAGCGAGTTGATGCTGCAATTAAGGCTCTAAAACCTGTCAATGCTGCAGCCCGTTATGAAATTACTGGCGGATTTAATCGGCCTCCATTAGAAACATCCTCAACGATGGCGTTATACGAACGAGCAGAAAAAGTTGCACAAGAGCTTGGAATGCCACCTTTAGGACATGCATCAGTCGGCGGAGCAAGTGATGGCAATTTTGCAGCGGCTGCAGGCGCGCAGGTTCTAGATGGATTAGGCGCAGTTGGTGGCGGAGCTCACGCAGCCCATGAATGGGTAGACATCAGTACCCTTGACGATCGCAGCAAGTTATTACACGCGCTAATAAAGGATCTACTTAATGACTGATGGTCCACTGATTGTTCAGAGCGATAAAACGCTGCTGCTCGACATCGACCATCCAATGTCTACTGAATGTCGACGAGCAATTGCGCCATTTGCCGAGCTAGAGCGCTCACCTGAACACATACACACATATCGTTTAACACCTCTTGGATTATGGAACGCCCGTGCTGCAGGACATGATGCAGAACAAGTAATCGATACCTTAATTAAGTACTCACGTTACGCAGTTCCGCATTCAATTCTGATCGATGTCGCCGAAACAATGTCTCGCTATGGGCGTTTGCGACTTGAGATGGATCCAGTACATGGCTTGATTTTGATTACAACTGATACAGCGGTGCTTGAAGAAGTTATTAGAGCAAAGAAGATTGCTCCATTACTAGGTGCCCGAATTGATCCAGAAACAATTACTGTTTTGCCAAGCCAGCGCGGACAAATCAAACAATCGCTATTGCGTCTTGGCTGGCCAGCAGAGGATTTCGCTGGTTATGTTGATGGGCAAGCCCATGAGATTTCTTTGGTACAAAAGGATTGGAAAATACGTCCATACCAAGAACTTGCTGCAGAAGGTTTCTGGCACGGTGGTTCAGGTGTTGTAGTTCTACCCTGCGGTGCGGGTAAAACGATTGTTGGAGCCGCAGCAATGGCACATGCGAAAGCGACCACATTAATTTTGGTCACAAACACAATTGCTGCGCGCCAATGGCGCGAAGAATTGTTAAAGCGAACAACTCTTAATGAGGATGAAATAGGTGAGTACTCCGGGGCAAAGAAAGAGATTCGCCCTGTAACTATTGCTACGTATCAAGTTATGACAAAGAAGAAAAATGGCGTCTATGCGCACTTAGATCTCTTTGATTCATATGACTGGGGCCTAATTATTTACGATGAAGTGCACTTATTGCCTGCGCCAATTTTTCGATTCACCGCTGACATTCAATCTCGCCGCCGTTTAGGGTTAACAGCAACATTGGTTCGCGAAGATGGCATGGAAGGCGAAGTTTTCTCGCTAATCGGACCAAAACGTTTTGATGTTCCGTGGAAAGAAATTGAGGCGCAAGGTTATATCGCGCCAGCTGAATGCATCGAAGTCCGCGTAAATCTGACTGAGACTGAACGTTTGGCGTATGCAACTGCAGAACCAGAAAATCGATATCGTAATTGTGCAACAACTCGTACCAAGCGTGATGTGGTTCAAGCTTTGGTAGAAAAACACGCAGATGATCAGGTACTGGTTATTGGTCAATACATTGACCAACTTGATGATTTATCTGAAGTTTTGGGTGCTCCGCTAATTAAAGGTGAAACGCCAATTAAAGAGCGAGAAATACTCTTCAATCAATTTCGAACTGGTGAAATTAAGTGTTTAGTAGTTTCAAAGGTTGCTAATTTTTCAATTGATTTACCTGATGCAACTATTGCGATCCAGGTATCCGGTGCATTTGGTAGCCGGCAAGAAGAAGCACAACGAAAGCGTTGAAATGGAAATGGTCTGCGAAGACTGTGGCATGTGCGAAACACACGGTGATCATTCACAACAAAG
>DAISII010000103.1:0-3862 GCA_036822115.1 Candidatus Planktophila sp. | reverse complement strand
GCTGGGCTCATAACCCAGAGGTCGTAGGTTCAAATCCTGCCCCCGCTACTAGATACACAAGTACAAAAGGGTCCTCGAAAGAGGGCCCTTTTGCTTTTCCCACTCCCACGGTGTGCGAATTCGTTGTTGGGTGATTCCCCGTTTTTAAATAAAGAAGTTTGGAGAGCGAAGCGCAGAGAGGTTGACGCGGCTCTCTAGCGAGCCCTTACCTTTTATTTGATGCGAAGTGAATTAGTAACAACTAAGACGCTGCTCGCCGCCATGGCGGCAGCTGCATACAACGGCGATAACAATCCTGCCGCGGCAATTGGTATCCCGATTACGTTGTAAACAAAGGCCCACCCCATGTTCAAGCGGATAATCTTTAGCGTCTTTTTCGAAAGCTTCAGAGCTGAAATAACACTGCCAAGTCCTGTGTTCATCAAGGTGATATCAGCGCTATTAATAGCAGTATCAGTTCCGGTACCCATGGCCATTGAAAGATCTGCAGCGGTAAGAGCTGCAGCATCATTGATGCCATCACCGATCATTAATACGGTGTGTCCTTCGCTCTTCATGCGTTCTACAATTTCAAGTTTTGTTTCTGGCAAGGCATGTGAAACAACATGTGCTGCATCAATTCCAACAGTTGTCGCAACCGATGCGGCAACTTCACTGCTATCCCCTGTTACCAGCCACGGAGTAATTCCCATGTCGAGAAGTGCAGCAACGGTATCGGCGGCATCTGCTTTAAGTTGATCACCGATAGCAAAGACAGCAACTGCCACACCATCCCACGCAAGAACTGCCAAAGTTAATCCGGCCGCTTGTCCGCGCTCTATTGCAGATTTAATATCTGCATGAAAATCGGTGGAGCTATGAGCAACTGCAGCAGGTGAGCCAATCAGCACAACTGGTGATTGACCGCCGATTGAAACACGTCCTGCCGCACCTGATCCTGGTGTTACGGCGAAATCAGAGACAGCAAAAGTTGACCGAGATCCCACTGAAGGTGTTTGTGGTGCATTGGCTAAGGCGTACTTAGTAATTGATAGTGCAATCGGGTGATTATTCTGCGATTCAATCGCACCGGCAGAGGCAAGTATGTTGTCAGTGGTCACGATCTCGGCAAATGAACGACCAAGAACCGCACCTGCTGTTGTAGAAATTGTTGCTTCCTGAACAAGCATTACCCCTTCAGTCAATGTTCCTGTCTTATCAAATAGAACAACATCGACATTGCGGGCAACTTCTAACACTCGTGGCTCGCGCAAAACAATGCCACGTGCTGCGCCGCGACCAGATGCAACAAGTAAGGCCACTGGTGTGGCTAATCCAAGCGCGCAGGGGCAGGCGATAACTAAAACAGTAATTGCAACTGAAATAGCTTTAGTAAGTGTTGAACCGGTGAAGTACCAGCCTGCAAAGGTTCCGATTGCAAGGACGGTAACAATAGGAACAAAGACAGCGCTAATACGATCAGCCAAACGCTGGATTGGAGCCTTGGTTCCTTGAGCGCTAATTACCATTGCAGTGATTCGAGCAAGTTCAGTATCGCTGCCAACTCGAGTCGCACGAACAATCAAACGACCATTGTGATTTATCGATGCACCGATTACTGAAGATCCTGGACGAACATCAACAGGCTTTGTTTCACCGGTCAACATTGAGTTATCTACAGCAGATTCACCTTTAACAACGATTCCATCTGTAGCAATTCGATCTCCAGGGCGAACTTCAAACTCATCACCAATTTGCAACTGTTCGATCGGAACAATGAGCGGGAATCCCCCGCGAACAATTGTTACCTCTTTACTGCCAAGTGCTAACAAAGATGTAAGCGCGCTACTGGCTTTAGCCTTTGCGCGTGTTTCTAAATAGCGGCCTAAAATCACAAAGAAAATTACGCCAGCTGCAACTTCGGTGTAGACATCGCCTTCACCGGTTGAGTTTGCATATATGGACCAACCAAATGCAGCCAACGAGCCCATGGAAATCAAGTTGTCCATGGTTGGGTGCATAATGTTTCTAAAGGCAGCTTTATGAATTGGATATGCAACTAGCAAGACAACAGGAGCGCTAAGGGCAATGACTACCCACGCAGTTGCTGAATACAAGGGATGAGGCAAGCCAAAGTTGTCCAAAATCTGATGAACCCACATATCAACCTGGTGATGCCAGCTCATGATCATTGAGATTGCAACGGCAGGTACGGCAAAGATGAAGGCAAAGAAGAATGCGCGAGCAGATTTCTTGCTGTGCAGTGTTACAGATTGAGCATCTACTAATAACGAGGCCGAATACCCTGCTTTTTCAACAACTTTAATTAAATCTTTTGGGTCCATATCTGCCGGGGCCAAAATGTGAGCGGTTTCTGTTGCGAAGTTAATAGTCGCACTGACGCCTTCCACCTTATTAAGAGCTTTTTCAACTGAGTTAACGCAGGAAGAACAGGTCATTCCCTGCACGGAAAGTGTTACCGGCTCAAGTAGTTGGCTCATCGTCGACCTTTTTCTCTAGTTACTCTGTTTAATTCTTACGGGTTAAGCCCGTTGATTACTGCATTGTGCAGCAATCCGTTGGTTGAAACTCCGCTTCCACCAAAAGGTCCGTTGTGGCCGGCTGTGTTGGTAAAAGTGCCACCAGCTTCTCGAACAATGATGTCAAGTGCTGCCATATCCCAGAGCGCAAGTGATGGTTCTATTGCAATATCTACTGCGCCTTCTGCGACCAACATATGCGACCAAAAGTCACCAATGCCACGTGTGCGCCAGGCATGAGCAAGCATTTTCTGGAAAGGCTCTAGGCGATCTTCCCACCCAACAAAATCAGAGTATGAAATCGAGGCATCGCTAAGAGATGCGACCTTAGAAACTGAAATCTTTTTCTCATTAATTATTTCTGTAGCAGAAAAATCATCTTCCGATGTGTCGCTAAAAGAAGAATCTGAATTACCACCATTAAATCGTACAAATGCCCCGTGACCTTTTGCTGCAGACCAACGGCGGGCCAGTGCAGGTGCGCTAGCAATTCCAACAACAACATCTTCAACACCTGATGAATCAACTTCTACAAGAGCGATCAATGTTGCCCAAGTTGGAACTCCGCGCATAAAGTTTTTAGTTCCATCGATTGGATCAATTACCCAATAGCGTCCGGATGTACCTTTATCGCTACCAAACTCTTCGCCGACCAATCCATCTGTTTGGCGGTGCGTTGCTAACGCTTCGCGGATTACTGTTTCTACTGCGCGGTCAGCATCAGTTACCGGAGTGTTATCGGGTTTAGTCGTAATAACTAAATCTTGAGCCTGATAACGATCGAGGCTAATTGCATCTGCGAGGTCAGCTAAGGCATGTGCAAGTGCTAGATCATCAAGCAGGTCGGATGAATTGAGATCAGCGCTCATAATGAAGCAAGTCTATTGTGTTGCTCTTGCTAGCCCTGCCTGAAAAAGCGAGTTGTTGCCCTGCCTAAAAGGGATGTGAGCCCGAATAAAATGTGAGATTAATCCTCAGTTGCAGGTGCTGGGGAATCCTTGACCGCTAACAATGAGCGAAGGCTTGCTAGACGTGCGATTCGGTGGGGATTTGCGACCCCAGCAGGGCTAGCCCAGGCATCTAAGGTGCACGAGCTTTCCGAGTGTGAACAGTTGGATAGGCAGTTTGCAGCGACTTCAGATAAATCACTAAATGCATCAACAATTCGTTGGTTATCGATGTGACTTAAACCAAATGCACGAATGCCCGGTGTGTCAATAATCCAGCCATCCCTATCTACAAGTGGCAGAGCAATTGCGCTAGACGAAGTATGTCGGCCGCGACCGGTTGCCTCATTCACATCACCGGTAACACGATCTGCTTCTGGCACTAGTGCGTTAATA
>DAISII010000102.1:0-3904 GCA_036822115.1 Candidatus Planktophila sp. | reverse complement strand
GGCCCATGCCCGCATACGTAGTGACCTTATTAATAGGACTGATCGCAGGATCTGCCATCGGATACCTCTTTTCTTCCCTCAAATCCAAGGATTCGGCCGGGGTTCAAGCGCTTCTGGATGATTACAAAGTTCAACTAGATGCTGAACGCGGCAAAACTGAATCGGCCATTAAGTTAAATGCCGAGCTTGAAGCGGTTAAGGATTCTGTTTCTAAGTTATCGACTCAATCAAATGAGGCTAACCGAATTCGTACCGAGGCTGAAGCAAAGTTGAACACAACGATTCTAGAAATGCGTCGTGCCTCTGAGTCAATCTTTGATGAGACTAAGAAAATTGCTGGTGCTCTTTCTAATTCGCAAACCCGCGGAAAGTTTGGCGAGGCTCAGTTAGAGCTATTGTTGCAAGGTGCGGGACTTCGCGAAGGACATGAGTACACCGCACAAAGGTCAACAACTGATTCCGACTCTTCAGGTATTCCAGATGTAACGGTCAACATGCCGGGCGGCTCACAACTATTTATTGACTCTAAATTTCCCTTTGAACGTTTCCTAGAAGCCTTCGGAACAGATGATCAAGCAGAACGCGATCAGTATTTGCAGCAGCACACTAAGGATTTGCTCAAGCATGTCGAAGCTCTTGCAAAACGTGGCTATCACAAATCAGAAGGATCCCCTGATTTTGTAGTTCTCTTTGTTCCTTTTGAAACCTTGTTATCTGAAGCTTTGCGTCTTGATCCGATGTTGCTTGAAAAGGCATTCAAGGTGGGCGTAACTATTGCGACCCCAACATCGATGATGGCGTTGCTGCGCACTATCGGATACATCTTTACTCGCAACAAGTTGGCGGAAAATGCCGATGAGATTCAAAAAGTTGCCAGTACTTTCCTGAAGAACATCACACTGTTGCACACCAAGATTGTTGCGGTCGGTAAAGCGATTTCACAGACCTCTAAGGCCTATGAAGATCTAGTACCAACAGCTGAAAAGACAGTTTTGGCACCTGCTCGACGAATCCATAATTTGGGCGTTACGGGCGATAAAGATAAGTTGGCTATCACCTATCCTGAAGCCCCTGGCGCAGTTCGGGATCTTAAGAATGCAGAGTTAGATGGCGGCGATGATTACATTGATGCAGAAGAGGTAGATGAATAGTGAGCACAATACAAAAGATGCAGATTCAAGGTCCAGGTTTAAAAAAGCCTGGAGTCGTTATTCTGCAGACTATCTTCATCGCTTTCTTTGTCTTCATTGAAATGACAATTCGGACCGGTGTTGGAGTTCTCACTGGAATCGCAATTTGTGTGGCTCTATACGGCTCGCTTCGCTTTGGTCGCCCCGGAACAACCTACGTTTCCGTGGTAACTCCCCCCTTAGCGTTTGCCGGATCCGCGCTCGCCATAACAATGGTGCTGGATGGTTTTAGACCATCACGGGTGGGTATTGATTTCATCGCCGCACTTGCATCCGAAGCACCATTTTTAATTATTGCCGCGGTGTATGGCTGGTTTGTGTATTTAAATCAAAAGGCAAAAGCTAAGCCTTCACGGCGCTCAGCAGTTTAAGCACAGGATTAAGCCTGACCTGCTGCTTTCATATCTTTACGAAGCTCTGGCGGCAAAGCAAAGAGAAGTGATTCCTCAGCTGCGGTGATTTCTTGCACATCCTTAAAGCCATGTTCATGCAAAGTTGCCAAGACATCTTTTACCAAGATTTCAGGAACTGATGCTCCGCTAGTAACACCGATAGTTTCAACACCGGTAAACCATTCATCCTGAATTTCTTCGGCATAATCAACCAGATACGAGGCCTTTGCGCCGTATTCAAGTGCTACTTCTACCAGACGCACGGAGTTACTGGAATTACGAGAGCCAACAACAATTACTAAATCGGCCTGCGGTGCAATTTCCTTGATTGCTTCTTGGCGATTTTGTGTTGCATAACAAATGTCATCACTTGGTGGTGCCTGAATATCAGGAAAGCGCTCTTTCAAGATTGCAACAGCTTCCATGGTTTCATCAACAGATAAAGTCGTTTGAGATAACCAGACCAAATTCTTGCCAGGTGTAGGTTGAATCGTGCGAGCGCCATCTAAGCCATCGACTATACGAACACGATCTGGTGCTTCACCTGCGGTGCCTTCAACCTCTTCGTGGCCATGGTGACCAATAAGTAAAATTTCAGAATCTTCCGTGGCAAAGCGGCGAACCTCGTGGTGCACCTTGGTAACCAATGGACAGGTTGCATCAATAGTTTTTAGATTACGAGCTGCAGCTTGCTCGTGCACAAGAGGCGAAACTCCGTGGGCGGAAAATACAACTGTCTTGCCCTCTGGAACTTCATCAGTTTCTTCGACAAAGATGGCACCTTTTGCTTCTAGGGATGCAACAACGTGGACGTTGTGCACGATCTGCTTTCGCACATACACAGGTGCGCCATATAGGGCCAACGCTTTTTCAACAGTGACAACGGCGCGATCCACCCCTGCGCAATATCCGCGAGGCGCTGCCAGTAGAACTCTCTTAGCCATGGGGTCAGTCTATTAGGCTGATGTCATGTTCCAAACTTCAAGCGAATCCCCGGCACCGGTTCGGGTCGTCTCTGAAGCGATCAAAGATTATGTCGATCGGCTGGGTCCCATTTGGATCGAAGGCGAAATCAGCGAATTGAATGAACGCAGCGGGATGATGGCATTTATGCGCCTGCGCGATACATCTGTGGACATGTCGATCTCGGTGATGTGCCACAAATCGGTGATCGCTACCGTCAAACCATTACCCGATAACGCACGGGTTGTTTTGTATGCAAAGCCTTCTTTCTATACCAAAAATGGTTCTCTATCTTTTTCCGCTCGTGAAATTCGCCAAGTCGGTGTGGGCGAATTACTAGCTCGACTTGAAGCACTTAAAAATTTGTTGGCTGGTGAAGGGCTATTTGATTCAGATCGAAAGGTCGCAATTCCATTACTTCCAAAAGTGATTGGTTTGATCTGTGGTCGAAACACCGATGCTGAAAAAGATGTTGTTGAAAATGCAAAGCGGCGCTGGCCAAGTGTGCAATTTGAAATCCGCGAAGTAACTGTTCAGGGCGCTGCAGCAGTCAGTGAAGTATCTGATGCACTGCGCGAGCTTGAAGCGAATAAGGATGTAGAGGTCATCATCATTACTCGCGGGGGTGGATCTTTTGAAGATTTACTGCCATTTAGTGATGAAACTTTGGTGCGTTTGGCGGCATCCTGTACAACGCCAATTGTTTCGGCTATTGGTCATGAAAAAGATGCACCGCTTTTGGATTTAGTTGCGGATTACCGAGCATCGACTCCAACTGATGCGGCGAAGCGAGTTGTCCCAGATATTGCCGAAGAAATCGCAATGATCGATGCGCTACGAGATCGCGCCCGTCGCACGCTGGTAAATCGCATTAATCTAGAAGCACAACAGATTGCTAACTTTAAAAATCGTCCCGTCATGAAGGATCCACATCTCTTAATCACTACAAGGGCCGACATCATTGCTGGGCTGCGGGATAGATCAAATCGTTCCTTCGCCCATCAATTGAAATTGGCCAAAGAAGAATTGAAGCAAATTAAGGCACGCGTGCGGGCCTTGTCGCCACAAGCAACATTGGATCGCGGCTATTCAGTAGTGCAATTAGCCGATGGCCACATCGTCACCGATCCAAAGAACTTAAAGCAGGGCGATCTATTGCGCCTTCGTCTTGCTAAGGGCGAGACACAAGCCACAGCCACCGGACAGTAAAGAGAGAGTAGATTTAGCACATGAGCGATGCCAAAAAGATCTCGTATGAAGCAGCCAGAGATGAGCTAGCTGAAGTTGTCGAATCCCTTGAAGAAGGCAGTGCAACCTTGGAAGAGTCATTGAAGTTGTGGGAGCGCGGCGAAGAGTTAG
>DAISII010000101.1:0-3951 GCA_036822115.1 Candidatus Planktophila sp. | reverse complement strand
CAGCAGTACTGCCCCAGTTCATAGATCGTGAACGTGGCGGCGTTACTTCTCAATTAATTCTGCTCGGTGCAATCTTTGCAATTTTGGCATTTTTTTCAGATGGAACCTGGGGGCTGCTGGCCGGAACTGCGCGGCAATGGCTAGCCACCGATTCCAAGCGATTAGAAAAACTTCGCGCAACCGGCGGAATCATCATGATTATTCTGGGAATATCAGTTTTGGTGTCAGCAATTGTCAGTGGCTAAGTACACAATTGCTTCATGATTAAACCAGCCAAACCTGCCCGTGAAAACATTTCTCCTTCAGATCTAACATTTGGTCTATCTACCTGCAAAAGATGTTTGTGGATTAAGTATTGGTACAAAGTCACAATGCCAGGTGCCTTTCCGCTGGTTGGAACAATGGCTGCTTTGCAAGAAGAGCACTTTCAAGGCGCGGATATGCCGACCATCGATCCTTCTCTTCGCGCAGGAACAGTAACCAAATGGGGCGAATGGGTTAAGAGTAAGCCGCTAGTTGTTAACGGTTTGGAAACACGTTGGCGCATTTTAGGAAAATATGACTTAGTGGCTACAAACGTGGATGGCACAATTGGCCTTATCGATTGCAAGGTTTCAGATAGTCAACGAGACAGTGGACATTTTTATTCGCCACAGCTTGAGGCATATGCATATAGCTTGGAAAATCCTGCAGCAGGTAAGTCCCAAACCGTGGCATCAATTGGTTTATTAGTGTGGAAACCAACTACAGCAATTGGTACATCTGTTGCTGATTATGGCTTTGGGGTCTTTCAAAAATATGTTCCTGTTGAACGGGATCAAGCAAACTTTCTGAGAGTAATTGGCGAGTTCATTGATGTTTTGGAAGGCGAACTTCCTGACGCAGGATCTGAATGCCAAACATGCAACTTCTTGGTTGCACGCAACGCATTGGATTAATCCTCTTCTTGGATTTCGCCCAGCTTTGCTTTTTTCGGTGCATAGATATCGACGTACTCTTGGCCAGACATTGCATGAATCGCATTCATAATCTGATCAGTTACATCTCGTAGGTGTTGTAGATCTGTTGAATCACCATCAAAGTACATTGGTTTTCCAAAATTCATTCCAACCCGTTTTACATTTGGAATAACTTGCCCTGTGGGTTGAATTTTGTCGGTGTTTGACATCGCCACTGGAATTACGGGTGCGCCAGATTCAATAGCCAACCGAGCGATTCCAGTGCGTCCTTTGTACAAACGTCCATCAGGTGATCTAGTTCCCTCGGGATAGATGCCGATGCAATCTCCATCAGCTAAAACCTTAAGTCCTGTGATCAGTGCTGCTTCGCTGCGACGACCACCTGAACGATCAACAGGTACTTGACCCAGTGCAATAAAAGTTAGCTTTTTCAACAAGCCTTTTGGGCCAGGTGAGGTGAAGTACTCGCTCTTGGCCAGGAATGTAACTTTACGAGGAACAACCAGTGGCATGAAAATTGAATCGCTGAAGGACAAATGATTTGAGGCAATAATCACCGGTCCCTTAGAAGGCACGTTTCGAAGTCCGCGCACCTTGGGACGGAAGGCAAGCATTAAAAATGGGGTCAGGAATGCTCGCAAGGCTCCATAGGGCAGGTTGTTCAACACGGGGATAATTTAGTGGTTATTGACGACTATGACACTATCTGAGGGTGAGTAACGCCAAAAAAGAACCAGATGAGTTTGATGAAGAGGATTTAATTCGCTCTGAGTTCGAATCTATAGTCTCTGGGCTGTCTCTCGATGAATCTGCTCCGACAACTTATTTGGATGATCTCGATCGAATTGATCAAGCAGGCTTTGTTCAACCCAATCCCCCGCGACAAACCCCTAAGGGATTTATCACTTCTGCAAAGCGCTCAATTAATCGTTGGTTAAAGCGCGGTTACCACGAAGATGATGGAGCGACGCTGTGAGTGATTTCAATTGGGGAATATTAGGTACTGGTGGAATCGCACGAGCTTTTGCAGCAGATCTACAGCAACTAGATGGCCATCGTGTTGGCGCAGTTGGTTCTCGGACTTTAAGCAATGCGCAAGAATTTGCAAAAACTTTCGGAGGAGCCACATACGGAAGTTATGAAGAGTTAATCTCTGATCCAGAAATTGATGCAATTTATGTTGCAACACCGCATCCTGCACATAAAGACAATGTCATTGCCGCGCTCAATGCCGAGAAACCAGTTTTATGCGAAAAACCCTTCGCGGTCAATGCAGTAGAAGCACAGGAAATGGTGGCTGCGGCACAGAAAAATAATGTTGCACTGATGGAAGCGATGTGGTCACGTTACCTGCCTCATTACGCCCAAGTGCGACAAATAATTGCCAGTAGAATTTTAGGAGAGATTCTTACGATCCATGCAGATCACGGTCAGCGTCTGGCTGATCAAAATATCCCTCGCCTAGTAGAACCATCACTTGCGGGTGGCGCATTATTGGATCTTGGAATTTATCCTGTTTCTTTTGCTCATATGATTTTGGGTAATCCAACAAAAATTACTGCAAGTGGAGTTCTAACTGGCAAAGGCGTAGATGCTCAAACATCAATGATTTTTGATTATGCCAATGGAGCGCAAGCAGTTTTAAATACAACAATGATTGAACAAACTCCATGTCGTGCTGTGGTTGCTGGAGTCAATGGCTGGTTAGAAATTGACCGAGTCTTCTATAGTCCAACCAGTATGCGGGTCACCTTGTTTGATGGCTCTGTGACGAACTATCCGAATACTTATGCTGGGCATGGCCTTCGTGAACAAGCAGAAGCATTCAAGAGACTAGTTGTTTCGGGGCAGAATCAATCAGAGATCTTAAATTGGAAAGATACTGTCGACATCATGCAGACTTTAGACACCGTACGTGCCCAAATTGGATTACGTTATCCCTTCGAAATTTAAACTCTAGCCAAATCTGCAACACCAACAAGACCTGCTTCATTACCTAATTCCGCAGCAATCAAAATTGGATAAGGATGCTTTCCTGCAAATGGCATGGTTCGTTCCAGGGCCTCGCGTGTTGGCTTCAACAAGATTTCTCCTGCATCAATAACTCCCCCACCAATAACTACACAGCTCGGATCCAATAAAACCGATAGTGAAGCAATACCCGCACCAAGCCATTGGCCCGTTGTATTAAATGCTGCAAGTGCAACAGGATCGCCTTCACGAGCTGCATCTGTTATTGCTTGTCCAGTTAATCCAGCAATAGTTCCATCACCGCGCGACAAAAGGTTGCGTGCTATTTCAGGACTTGCGCTAATTGCCTCACGCGCATGGCGCAGCAGTGCATTTCCGGATGCGTATTGCTCAAAACATCCACGTGCACCACAGCCACATAGATGGCCATCAGGTACAACACGTAGGTGACCAAACTCAGCTGCTATTCCAAATGCTCCTCGGTATAAATCACCGTTAACAACAATTCCTCCACCAATGCCAGTACCGACAGTTAACATCATCATGTGATTTTGATTTCGACCAGCACCAAATTTTGCTTCGCCCCATGCCGCAGCATTTGCATCATTTTCGATGACAACAGGTAACCCAATTAAAGTTGTGAGTTCGTGATCTAAATCAACGCCATTCCAGTCCGCGATGTTTGGAGTTGCGAGCATTGTTTTGCGATCGGATGAAACAAATCCTGCTGCAGATACACCAATTGATGTCACATCAAATTGAGCCATCAGTTCAAGGGCGGTATCAGCAATTGTCTGAGTTAGTGCAGCGCCACCTTGACGAGGCGTGTCTTTTCGCGCCGTTGCACGAATCGTTCCACTTTCATCAACAACACCACCAAGAACTTTGGTTCCACCGACATCGATACCAATCGCATACGACATGAAACTATCCCTCTAAATGAGTTTTGAGTTGTGACAACGCTGCATCAATCGTTGCCTTCTCTGCTTTCTGTCGCATCATTGCGGGAATCGGCATCGAT
>DAISII010000100.1:0-4005 GCA_036822115.1 Candidatus Planktophila sp. | reverse complement strand
TGACTCCACGTATCTCAGCCCGTATCGCAGCTATCGCAGAATCAGCCACTTTGGCCGTTGATGCAAAAGCAAAGGCGCTCAAAGCAGCTGGTCGCCCAGTAATTGGCTTTGGTGCCGGTGAGCCAGATTTTCCAACACCTGATTACATCGTTGAAGCCGCTGCTGCTGCCACAAAAGTTGTAGCAAACCATCGCTACACACCAACACCAGGTTTACCGGATCTTCGCACAGCAATTGTTGAGAAGACAAAGCGTGACAGTAATTATGACATCACCGTTGATCAGGTCCTTGTGACTAATGGTGGAAAGCAGTCGGTCTATCAAGCATTTGCAACAATCATTGATCCAGGCGACGAAGTACTACTTCCTTCTCCATTCTGGACGACATATCCAGAGTGCATCAAATTAGCTGGAGGAGTATCAGTCGAAGTTTTTGCTGATGAAACTCAAAATTATTTAGTATCAGTTGAACAACTAGAGGCTGCTCGCACACCAAAAACTAAAGCACTACTTTTCTGTTCTCCATCAAATCCAACCGGTTCTGTGTATTCACCTGAACAAGTTAAAGCAATTGGTGAATGGGCTGTTAAGAATAATATTTGGATTATCAGTGATGAGATTTACGAACACTTGTTGTATGACGGTGCAAAGGCTCCATCACTTCCGGTTGTTGTGCCGGCGCTCGCAGACACCTGCATCATTATTAATGGTGTTGCAAAGACATATGCAATGACTGGCTGGCGTGTGGGTTGGATGATCGGACCTAAGGATGTCATCAAGGCTGCTACTAATTTGCAATCACACTTAACCTCAAATGTTTCAAATGTTTCACAGCGTGCGGCAATTGCTGCATTAACTGGAAACCTAGATGCAGTGCACACGATGGGCGAAGCATTTAATCGTCGTCGTAAGTTAATTGTTGATTTACTAAATGATATCCCTGGCTTTGAATGCCCAACACCTACCGGTGCTTTCTATGTCTACCCATCTGTTAAGGGCGTATTGGGCACGACAATCCGTGGCAAAACACCTACAACATCTGCAGAATTAGCAACCCTGTTGCTTGAAGAAGTTGAGGTTGCAGCTGTACCCGGAGAAGCTTTTGGCCCATCTGGCTACTTACGCTTTTCATACGCAACAAGTGATGAAGACATTGTTGAAGGAATTGGCCGAATCAAGAAGCTAATAACAGAAGGCTAAATCTCAATCCCAACAAGATTTACTTCTGCTTCAAGAGTTATTCCAAATACCTCTTTAACATGATCTCGTGCGCGCTTTGCCAGTTCTGCGATATCGGATGCAGTTGCGCTACCAGAGTTAGTTAATGCCAGCACATGCTTTGTCGAAATACGCGCTCCACCAACTTCATCACCTTTATGCATTCCTGCATTTTCAATCAGCCATGCGGCTGAAATTTTTACCCGGCCGTCGTTGAGCGGCCACTTTGGTGCAGCATCTGGCAATGCATCGGCTGCTTGCTGCGAAATAATTGGATTTGTAAAGAAAGAACCAGCAGACCACGAATCGTGATCGTCTGGTGATAACAACATTCCTTTGCTTGCCCGAAGTTCAAGAACAGCAGCTCGCGTTGCCGCAACTGGCGCTTTATCTCCTGGCTCAATTCCTAATTTCTTTGCCAGCTCAAGGTAAGTGATGGGATCACTAAATTCACCGATGCGAAGCTGAAATTGAACTTCTAAAACTACGTATCGACCAGGGTGAGCTTTAAAATATGAGTTTCGATATGAAAACTGACATTCGCTATTAGTAAATGTTTTTAGCTCTTTTTCTTGACGGTCATATGTTCGAACACGTGTTACAAATTCTGAAACTTCATGGCCATATGCACCAATATTTTGAATAGGTGAAGCCCCCACTGTGCCAGGAATTCCACTTAATGTTTCAAGTCCCGCAAACCCACTAGCAATTGTTGTTTGAACAAATACATCCCAGTCTTCGCCCGCACCAATAGTTAGCGTTGCGCCGCTGCATGCATCGACTTCAGCTTGCACCGAATTGTTTGAAATGCGAATTACCGTGCCTTCAAAGCCCTTATCTGCAATAAGCACATTGGTGCCGCCACCCATAATCAAAATAGGTGTATCCCCTGCATCTTCAATAGCGGCAATGATTTGCGCCTCGGTTGATACCTGAACAATTTTTGTAGCCGGGCCACCCACGCGCAAGCTGGTGTATTTGGATAACTCGGTCATGTAGAAAGGTTACCTGCGTGGGGACAAAATTGCGCTTTTACCTCTGTACTTATCCAAGATACGGTCGTAATTCTTCTTGGATTGAACATCACGGTATTCCGGATCAACATCGTGATACCCATGATGACGCTCTTGCGTTAGAGGCAGCTCCATCTGAAGCAGCTTTCCACCTGCTTGGCGGATCTTTAGCGAGTATTCGATATCTGCATTTCGATAATACACAGCACGTGGATTAAATCCACCAACTTCAATCATCGCTGCACGGTTGAAAGCCATAAAGTATGAAAATAGAACATCTACTTCGCCAGGACCTTTGTCATCAACACTTCGCCATTCATCTTCTGTATTGATTAATCCCCCACGCCAACCAACAGCAACAAATTCACCCTTTTCAAGTTCTTGCACCACAGGGCTAATTGCATCTCCTGTAAATCGTGTTGAAGGATCCATGATTACGACATACTTGCTTTCAACTTTTTCTAGAAAAACATTTGCGCAATCTCCCCAAGCAGCTCCTGGGTTAACTGAAATCAGGTAGGTGCGCTTATCCATTTGCTCAAAGAGTGTGCCGGCATCGCCAATTGAAATTATTGCAACGGCGCAATCACTGTTCGCTTTAATTGCTTTTACAGTTTCTAAAGCATCTTCTGTGAATCCATCAACAATTAATCCAACTGTGACATCGTTATCTAAATCAATGGAACGAATATCACGAGGATAGGCAAGTGTTATATACGGCTTTTTAGGCTTTAGCTCGTATCCCCCGGCGACATCTACAACTTCAAAACCTGCTTGCAGTAATTCATCACGATACTTATCGGCTAATGCGAAATCTTTTGCTGCACGTGCATCCATCCGGGCCTGCGCAATTGCTGTTACTGAATCTGGAACACTCACTTGATTACCACGGCTTTAGCCATTCCTAAAACTTTTACGCCAGCAGAGGTTGCACTTAGAGTTATTGAAACGCGATCACCAGCTATTTCAGAGACAGTTGCAGAGACAGTTAAGTCAACTTTTTCACCTGCCGGCACAATGACAGGCTTAATAAAGCGAGCTGAATACTCTTTGACAGCGGCTGATCCACCTGCCCAATCAGTTACATACTTGCCAACCAATGCCATGGTTAGCATTCCGTGTGCAATGACATTAGGAAGTCCAACTGATACTGCAAATTCTTCATTTTGATGGATTGGATTGTGATCTCCACTTGCATCGGCATACGCCTTTAGCATTTCGCGGTCTAGATAAAAAGTGTGTTCTTCTAAAACAGTGCCTACTTCAATCATGCACGCACCACCAAAGTGGACCATGATGAAACAACTAATTCAGTTCCGTTGTGTAAATCAGAGCGCACAGAGACAATTTCATTGCCTGCAGCCACCCGAAGTGTTTCAATTGTTGCTGAACACTTAAATACATCGCCTGCAACTATGGGACGAAAGATTTCAAACTTTTGATCGCCATGCACTAATCGAGTCCAGTCAACGCCAATTTCAGGTTGAGTCAGGATTGATTCATATTGTGACAATGAAATGCGAATTGAAAATGTAGGAGGCGCAACGGTTGTATTTGTTTCTGAAATGACAGCACAAAATGCATCGATTTCAGATTGAGAAACAGTTATCGCTTCTGCACCAGCAAAGGTGCGCCCGACCGAATCGGGATTGATCATTAGCGAGTTTCGCGGTGAAGAGTTGAAGACTTGCAACGTGGACAGAACTTCTTGAGTTCCATGCGGTCTGGATCGTTGCGGCGGTTCTTCTTTGTGATGTAGTTACGCTCTTTGCAAT
>DAISII010000099.1:365-4049 GCA_036822115.1 Candidatus Planktophila sp. | reverse complement strand
ACAACTTTGCCGCGCGTAAAGAAGTGAATACCTTCGGTGCCATGTGCATGAGAATCACCAAATAATGAGTTTTTCCATCCACCAAATGAGTAATACGCCATCGGCACCGGAATCGGAACATTGATGCCCACCATTCCAACTTCGACTTCATTCTGGAATCTGCGAGCTGCGCCACCATCATTTGTGAAGATTGCTGTGCCATTTCCATATTGATGTGAGTTCACAAGATTGAGCGCTTCGTCATATGTGTTAACTCGAATAATGCTTAAGACTGGCCCGAAGATTTCATCTTTGTAAATAGACATTTCAGGGCTCACATTGTCAAACAAAGTAGGGCCAAGCCAGAAGCCCTCGCCGGCAATTTCTAATGTGCGACCATCAACAACAACTGTTGCACCTTCTTTACTTCCTGCCTCGATATAGGAAGCAACTTTGTCGCGGTGAACCTTCGTAACGAGTGGGCCCATGTCAGAGCCTTGTGTGCCATCACCAGTTTTAATATTTGCCATACGAGATTTAATTCGTGCAACGAGAGCGCTGGCAATTGGTTCAACAGCAACGATTGCAGAGATCGCCATGCAGCGCTCGCCCGCTGAGCCAAAGCCAGCGTTTATTGCCGCATCGGCTGCAAGTTCTAAATCTGCATCAGGCAAAACAATCATGTGGTTTTTCGCACCACCTAGTGCCTGCACCCGCTTTCCAGCTTTGGTTCCGGTTTCATAGACATAACGTGCAATAGGTGTTGAACCAACAAAGGAAATTGATTTGATCCCCGGGTGAATTAAAAGCGCATCGACCGCTTCTTTATCGCCATGAACCACATTAAATACTCCATCTGGCAATCCCGCCTCTTTCCATAACTGCGCCATGAACATTGCAGCAGATGGATCTTTTTCTGATGGCTTAACCACAACTGTGTTTCCACAAGCAATGGCAACCGGGAAGAACCACATTGGAACCATCGCCGGAAAATTAAATGGGGAAATAATTGCAACAGGTCCAAGTGCCTGGCGGATTGAATACACATCGACACCAGTTGAAACCTCTTCTGAAAATCCACCCTTTAAAAGATGAGGGATACCGCAGGCAAATTCAACAACTTCAAGACCGCGGGTTACTTCGCCGGCTGCATCGCTTAATACTTTTCCGTGTTCATCGGTAATTAGTGCAGCAATTTTTTCCTTGTTCTGCTGCACAAGCTCGCGAAAAGCGAAAAGAACTTGAGTTCGCTTTGTTAATGAACTGTGACGCCATGTTGCAAAAGCTTCGGTGGCTGCAGAGACTGCACGATCAACTGTTGCTGCATCAGCAAAAGCAACGGTTTTGGTGACCTTGCCGGTTGCTGGATTAAAAACTTCACCGCTGCGCTGAGAAGTGTGGGTATCAAGGCCGCCATTAATCCAATGCGTTATCTGGGTCATAGGTGCAATCTACTTCAGAGGTTTATGATGGCGCTACTAACTACCAAGGGTTCGAGGACACAGATGAGCGCTCCAATTAATGATCCAGCAAAGCAAGCGGCGGTTAGCGCTGCAGACCAGGAATACGTTTTTCACTCATGGTCAGCCCAAGGCGCAATTTCGCCGATGCCGATTGCAAGTGGATCAGGATCGCGCTTTTGGGATTTTGAAGGCAAGACGTATTTAGATTTTTCTTCGCAGTTAGTTTTTACAAATATTGGCCATCAACACCCCAAGGTAATCAAGGCGATTCAAGCCCAAGCCGAAGTTCTAACAACAATTGCACCACAGCATGCCAATGAGGCACGAAATGAAGCTGCACAAAGAATTGTTGAATTAGCTGGCGATACCTTTGCAAAAGTATTTTTCACAAATGGCGGGGCTGATGCAATAGAAAATGCGATTCGCATGGCCCGCATGCACACTCATAAGCACAAGATACTTTCAACTTATCGTTCGTATCATGGCAATACAGGTGCTGCGATAAATGCAACTGGTGATCCCCGCAGATTCCCTAATGAGTTTGCCTTTGGTCATGTGCATTTTTGGGGACCCTACCTTTATCGCACCGCCTTTTGGGCAAAGGATGAAGCAGAAGAGTGCAAGCGCGCACTTGAACATCTTGAGCAAACAATTATCTTTGAAGGCCCCAACACAATTGCCGCTGTTTTAATTGAATCTGTTCCGGGTACTGCTGGTGTTTTGATGCCACCTAAGGGATACCTGGAAGGTATTCGAGCATTGTGCGATAAGTACAAGATTATGTGGATCGCTGATGAAGTTATGTCTGGCTTTGGTCGCACAGGTAAGTGGTTTGCCTACCAACACTCAGCTGTTGTTCCAGATCTAATTACCTTTGCAAAAGGTGTTACCTCTGGCTACATCCAGTTAGGTGGCGTTGTAATTAGCGATGCAATTTCTCATACCTTTGATGACAAAGTTTTTGCCGGTGGTCTGACTTATATGGGTCACCCAATGGCATGTGCAACTGCGGTTGCAACCATTGATGTCATGAAGGAAGAAAAGATGTTGGAAAACGCCACGATGATCGGTGAAACGATTCTTGGTCCTGGCCTTGCTGAATTAGCCAAGAAGCATAAGGTTATTGGCGATATTCGTGGTGCTGGTGTGTTCTGGGGCGTGGATCTAGTCAGTGATCGTGCAACACACGAACCACTTGCTCCGTATGGTGCATCAAGTCCTGCCATGAATGAGTTAGTTGCTGCCTGTAAGAAAAATGGATTAATGCCATTTAATAACTTCAACAGAATTCATTTGTGCCCGCCATGCAATATTTCTGTAGAAGATGCGAAATTGGGTCTTGAGATCCTGGATAAATCTTTAGCTGAAATTGGAAAGTACTACACCGGCGCTTAGCTAACTCTTCCTAATTTATAAAAGTTAGAACTAGACGTTGAATCTAAATTCGACTACATCACCGTCTTGCATGATGTACTCCTTACCTTCCATACGAACCTTGCCTTTTGCTTTGGCTTCAACCATTGTGCCCGCAGTCATTAAGTCATCAAAGCTAACAATTTCGGCCTTGATAAATCCTTTTTGGAAATCTGTGTGAATAACTCCAGCAGCCATTGGCGCGGTGTCACCTTTGTGAATTGTCCAGGCACGAGTTTCTTTTGGACCAGCTGTTAAATACGTTTGTAATCCCAAGGTATCAAAACCAACGCGTGCCAAGGTTGCAAGACCAGGTTCTGTTAAACCAATTGATTGCAATAATTCGAGTGCATCTTCATCGCTAAGTTCTGCAAGTTCAGCTTCAGTCTTTGCGTCTAGGAAAATTGCTTCAGCTGGCGAAACTAGTGCCTGCAGCTTAGCCTTTAGCTCTGCATCATTAATTTCGGCAGCATCAACATTGAAAACATATAAGAATGGTTTTGCAGTTAGTAGATGTAGTTCGGCCAATAGTTCGCGATCGATTGAACTTTGTGACAAAGGCTTTCCAGATTGCAACCAATCATTAGCGGCCTTTACCGCTTCTAGTATTGGTGCCTTCTCTTTTGCAACGCGTACCTCTTTTTCAAGACGAGAAATCGCCTTTTCAATTGTCTGCAAATCTGCGAGCGCTAATTCGGTGTTAATAGTTTCCATGTCAGATGCTGGATCAATACGACCGTCTACGTGCACAACATCGCCATCGGTAAAGACGCGGATTACTTGGCAGATTGCATCGGTGTCACGAATATTGGTAAGGAATTTGTTTCCA
>DAISII010000099.1:0-355 GCA_036822115.1 Candidatus Planktophila sp. | reverse complement strand
GTCCGGCACCTTCGGATGCGCCTTTAACAATTCCGGCGATATCTACGAAGGAAACAACGGCCGGCAACAACTTTTCTGAACCAAAGACTGTGGCTAGCTTGGCTAGGCGATCATCTGGCACTCCCACCATTCCCACATTGGGCTCGATGGTGGCGAAGGGGTAGTTAGCGGCCAAAACGTTGTTCTTGGTTAAGGCATTAAACAGGGTCGACTTTCCGACGTTTGGCAGTCCGACGATTCCGATTGAGAGGCTCACTGGGCTTAGCCTACGCGGGATTGTCAGTGCTCCCTGCCACGATAGGCCCATGCCCGCATACGTAGTGACCTTATTAATAGGACTGATCGCAGGATCTGC
>DAISII010000098.1:2556-4077 GCA_036822115.1 Candidatus Planktophila sp. | reverse complement strand
CTTATCCCCTATTTAATTGTCAATTTCTTCAGCAAGAGTGAGAGCTACTAATTCTCACTTCCTGCGCCGTCGCTGCGTTGCCTCAAAAATTGAGGTATCGAAGCGGCGGTGTTCTAAGTGTAAGACATCTGACCAGCACTTCATAATCTAGCGTTTCTACGCTTAGTTACCCAGAGTAAACAGCAATTCGAAGGCAAGAACTCTTTGAAATCCTATCTGCGCCTATTCAAGAGGGATTTGTGGTTAGGAGTTGGAAGAAATCGTATCTTTGTCTAAACAAGCCGATTAATAGAGTGGCGTTTCTTCAGGTGTGATTGGATTTCTGAAGACTGCCTAACAAAAATCTCTCTCGTTAATCCTCGTATTTTGAAGCGGCGCGACTAGCTTTTCCACTCAAAGTACGCGAGACAACGCGTGAGACTTCACGATCGGCCTCACGTTCCTTAATCGCCTCGCGCTTGTCATGGGCCTTCTTGCCCTTAGCTACTGCGATCTCGACCTTGGCTTTTCCATCCTTGAAGTACAACTGAAGGGGAACAAGAGTCGTACTTGAATCCTTTAACTTTGCAATAAGTTTGTTGAGTTCATTTTTGTGAACTAGAAGTTTGCGATCACGACGCGGAGTGTGATTAGTCCAGGTGCCTTCTGTGTATTCCGGAATGTGAACACCCATCAGCCACAATTCACCGTTATTGACCATGGCAAAGCCATCAATTAACGATGCGCGGCCAGCACGAAGTGATTTAACTTCTGTGCCAGTAAGCACCAAACCGCATTCAAGTACATCAGCGATTGAATAATCGTGACGTGCCTTCTTGTTTTGGGCAATGACCTTGCGGCCTACCTCTTTAACCATGCCGCATCACCACCCTCAAGTTCTGATATTTATTACCGTGCATCCAACGATTGGAGTGCAGGGTGCAATTCTCTCACTTGGAGAGTATTTATGAGACCAAGAAGGCAGTAGTTACGAAGGAGTGTACGAAGTAAAGGAGCGTACGAAGTAAAGGCAGCGTACGAAGTAAAGGCAGCGTAGGAAGTAAAGGCAGCGTGCGAAGTAATTAGACCTTCAGATAACGGCGAAGGGTGATTACAGAAGCCAGGATCGAAACAACCAAGCCTGTTGCTAGTAGATAAGCCGAAGCTACCCAGACCTCGCCCCAACCAAAGAACTTGGTAAAGGTAAGAAGTGGCGCAACATTGGTATCGATGACCGTCTTTAATCCAGCAAGCAATCCTGTCGCCAGCCCCCAACCAATAATCGCTGAGATAACACCTTCCAATAAGAATGGAAGCTGAATTGACCAAGAGGATGCACCGACTAGTTTCATGACGCCGGTTTCACGTCGACGATTAAATGCTGCAATACGTAAAGTATTTGAAATCAACAACGCCGCAGTTAACACCGATGCAAGACCAACTACTAGAGCGCCATTTCGAAGCACTCCCAATAATTTAAAGAACTTCTCAAGAATTGTGCGTTGATCCTGAACAACATCAACACCTGGTCGACCGCTAAAA
>DAISII010000098.1:0-2546 GCA_036822115.1 Candidatus Planktophila sp. | reverse complement strand
ACTTAACGCGGAATGATTCCGGCAGCTGATCTGCAGTCACATTTTGTGCAATCGCTGAATCCTTAAACCGCTCTTGAAAACGAGAGTAAGCCTCTGATTGTGATTCGTAGAACACGCTTTCAACAACGCTCATCTCTTGAAGATCTTGCTGAATAGTTAAACGTTGAGGCGGGGTAATGATTCCATTTGCGCAAGATGGTGAATCCGAAAGATTTCCGCACAGGAAAACTGAGACTTCGATTTTGTCATACCAATAATCCTTCATCGCACCTACTTGGGCGTTTGAAAGAAGACCTATACCAAGCAACGACAAGGAGATAGCAGTTGTGACAACAACTGCAAAGGTCATGGTTAAGTTACGACGAAGTCCAATTCGAACTTCACTAAGAAGAAACCGTGCGCGCATTTGTTTATCCCGTCCTTAGCCCGTGTACCCATAAACACCACGAACTTGGTCGCGGATTACATGTCCTGCATCTAACTCAATAACTCGCTTGCGCATTTGATCCACAATGCCAGCATCATGTGTTGCCATCAAAACTGTTGTGCCCTCGCGGTTAATGCGATCAAGCAACTTCATAATGCCGACAGAAGTTGCTGGATCTAGGTTTCCAGTTGGCTCATCAGCAATCAAAATTGGTGGGCGGCTAACGTATGCACGAGCAATCGCTACGCGCTGTTGTTCGCCACCGGAAATCTCTGACGGCAAACGGTCGCCCTTATCTTCTAAACCAACTAGCTCTAGTACCTCTGGAACCTCGCGGTTGATTTCCTTTTGTGAATATCCGAGGACATGCAATGTGAAGGCAACGTTTTCTGTGATTGTCTTGTTTGGAAGTAAGCGAAAATCTTGAAAAACAGTTCCAACAGAACGGCGAAGCTCTGGAACTTTGTGATTTGCCAACTTACCTAAATCTTTACCGGCTACATGGATTGATCCTGATGTTGGGCGTTCTTCACGAAGCACTAAACGCAGGAATGTAGATTTACCTGAACCTGAAAGACCAACCAGGAATACAAACTCGCCTTTTACAATCTCGAGATTTACAGAATCAAGGGCTGGGCGCTCTTGACCCGAGTAAATCTTGGTCACATTTTCAAAGCGAATCATTAAATCTCCCATTGCATCTGCGGGGTGGAATTTTGGGGAACCACCGTCGACCTGCGCTTAGTTTAAGGAAGGCAGGCGGAAATCGTTGGATGTCAGGGGGCTCTAGGCGTGAGAAAAGTGTGAGATGTATCGATTCCCTCACATTCTCAGGAATTACGAACTACGACGCCAGCGAATTCCGGCTTCGATGAACTCATCGATTTCGCCATTTAATACAGCGGATGTGTTTCCCGTTTCGTAATCTGTGCGTAGATCTTTCACCATTTGATACGGCGCCAGAACGTAAGAGCGCATCTGATTTCCCCATGAACCTGAATTGTCGCCCTTGAGCGCGTTGATCTTTGCTTGCTCTTCTTGGCGGCGGCGTTCTAACAACTTGGATTGCAAAACAGCCATTGCTGTTGCTTTGTTTTGAATTTGAGAACGCTCGTTCTGACATGAGACAACAATGCCGGTTGCGATGTGGGTTAAACGCACAGCAGAGTCTGTGGTGTTAACACCTTGCCCGCCTGGACCTGAAGAGCGATACACATCAACGCGAATATCTTTTTCATCAATTTCAATGTGATCGCTTTGTTCAACAACTGGCACAACTTCAACCCCTGCAAATGATGTGTGGCGTCTGCTTTGGCTATCAAATGGCGAGATACGCACTAAACGGTGAGTGCCTTGTTCGACAGACAAGGTTCCGTAGGCGTAAGGAGCCGAAACTTTGAAGGTTGTTGATTTGATTCCCGCTTCTTCTGCATAAGAAGTTTCAAGAACATTAACTGTGAAGTTGTGACGTTCGCAGTAACGCAGATACATACGCATAATCATTTCTGCCCAGTCTGCAGCCTCTACGCCACCTGCTTCTGAGCGAATTGTGATCAAAGCATCGCGATCGTCATACTCTCCATTTAATAGAGTCTGAACTTCTAACTCGCTGACCGATTTTTTGACAGCATCGAGTTCATTTTCGGCATCCTGCATTCCACCTGGTTCGCCGGCAGCTAATTCAAAGAGGATCGATAGATCTTCAACACGTTGGCGCAGTCCAGACAGCTTGGCAATTACAGATTGAACGCGCGATAAACGGCTTGTGATCTTTTGGGCAGCCTCTGGGTCATCCCACAGATTAGGAACCCCTGCTTCAACTTCTAATTCATCAGCTTGCTTGCGAAGTTTTGGCAGATCCAAGACCTTTTCAATAGAAACCAGGGTCGCATCAACCGCGTCAATCTCTAAGTGATATTCGCGCGCGGCCATGTTGGAAGGATACTTGGCAAACAAAAGACCCCCGCACCGTTAAGTGCGAGGGCCTTTCATAACGCTAGACGTTCGCAGGTGAAAGTGAACTCACCTACGCGAAACGAAATTTAATTACTGTGCTTTGCCAAGAATGCGATTGACCTTGGTGCCACACACTGGGCAGATGCCTTGTGCCATGCGACGA
>DAISII010000097.1:0-4099 GCA_036822115.1 Candidatus Planktophila sp. | reverse complement strand
AGCTGGATTGCCTGATTTGGACTTCTTCTTGTTAATTGGCTTGTTCACCTTGGGCATTGCTGGCATGCCCATCCCTGCTGGCATTCCCGCTGGCATTGCGCCATTTCGAACCTGCTTCATCATCTTTTGCGCCGCTGAGAATCGGTCCACCAGATTATTTACATCTGAAACCTTTCGGCCAGAACCCAATGCAATGCGTGCACGACGTGAGCCATTGAGCAGCTTGGGCTCGCGCCGCTCAGCCGGTGTCATTGATTGAACAATTGCCTTTGTGCGAACTATCTCGCCCTCGTCGAAGTTCTCAATCTGCTTTTTCATCTGACCAGCACCCGGCAACATCCCAAGGATCTTGGACATGTTTCCCATTTTGGACATCGCCTGCAACTGCTCTAGAAAATCTTCTAGAGTGAAATCTTCACCGCTGGCAAATTTTGCTTCCAACTTCGCTGATGTGTCAGTATCAAAAGCTTTCTTGGCCTGTTCTGCAAGTGTTGCAACATCGCCAAGACCCAGGATTCGTGAAGCCATGCGGTCTGGATAAAAGATATCGAACTCGTGCAATTTTTCACCAGTTGATGCAAACATGATCGGACGCTTTGTTAACGATGCAATAGAAAGTGCCGCACCACCCCGAGCATCACCATCAAGCTTCGTTAGTACTACCCCATCAAAACCAACACCATCTAAGAATGCTTGAGATGTTCTAACAGCATCCTGTCCCATCATGGCATCGACTACAAATAAAATTTCATCAGGATTAACGGCATCTCGAATATCTGATGCTTGCTTCATTAAATCTGCATCAACGCCAAGTCGACCTGCGGTGTCAACGATGACCATGTTGTATTGCTTAGATTTTGCGAACTCAATACCAGCTTTTGCAACCTTCACGGGATCGCCGCCATACATTCCTGAAGTCTCGGCATTCCCTGCCTCAGGAGCAAAGACCGGAACATTGACTGACTCACCAACTACCTGCAGCTGTGTGACAGCGTTAGGTCTTTGTAAATCTGAGGCAACCAACAGCGGTGTATTACCTTGATCTGCATAAAATTTTGCCAGCTTTCCAGCCAAGGTAGTTTTACCCGCACCTTGCAAACCAGCGAGCATGATCACTGTTGGTGGATTTTTAGCAAAGCGAACTCTGCGGGCTTGTCCCCCAAGAATTTCAATCAGGCTTGCGTTAACAATTTCAAAGATGGCATTTGCTTGATTGGAACCCGACTGCATTGCTGGCAAAGCAGCCAAAGACTTCTGTCGAATATCTGCGATGAAATCTTCAACGACAGATAACGCAACATCAGATTCCAGCAACGCCTGTCGGATTTCAGCACAGGTTGTTTCGATATCAGAGGTAGAGATCTTCCCCTTCGAGCGAAGGGAGGAGAACGCTCCACTAAAACGAGATGTCAGGGACTCAAACATAAGAGCTGAAGAGTACTTCAACCCCTGTTAAATTGCCTCAGAGCCTCGTTCTCCAGTGCGAACGCGAATCACTTGGTCAACTGGTGAAGTCCAAACCTTTCCATCACCAATGGAGCCAGTTGAAGCCACCTTAACAATCACATCAACTATCGCCTCTGCATCGTCGTCATTGACTAGTACCTCAATGCGTACCTTTGGAATTAGATCGACGGTGTATTCAGCACCCCGATACACCTCAGTGTGACCGCCTTGACGACCAAATCCGCTTGCTTCTGAAACTGTCATTCCCGTTATGCCTGCGCCTTGCAGTGCATTTTTAATATCTTCTAACTTAAATGGCTTGATGATTGCGGTAATAAGTTTCATTTTTATGACCCTCTCGAGAATTCATAGATACTGCCCTGGCTATTGTCTGATAACTCATACGCAGGCTCGGCATGAATTGCGATATCGATACCCGTAAGTTCTTGGTTTTCTGTGATTCTGAAACCAATTGTCAGATCTACAATCTTTCCGATTATCAACGTTGCCACAAATGAATAGGCCAACACTGCTACTGCGCCAATAGTTTGCTTCACAAGTTGTTCTGTTCCGCCACCATTGAATAAGCCAACGTCAACACCGACGAAGCCAATCATGATTGTTCCGACGATTCCACCAACAAGGTGCACCGCAACAACATCGAGTGAATCGTCATATCCCAACATAAATTTGAGCCCTACTGAAAGTGCGCAAAGCCCGCCCGCGATTGCACCAATTAACAGTGCGCCACTTGCGCCAACAAAAGCACATGCCGGGGTAATAGCTACAAGTCCTGCAACTACACCTGATGCCGCGCCAAGACTTGTTGCATGGCCATCACGAAGTTTTTCAACCAGAAGCCAAGCAAGTACCGCCGCTGTTGTTGCACCAATCGTATTTAGTAGAGCAAGACCAGCAGTTCCATTTGATGCGATTGCTGATCCAGCATTGAAACCAAACCAACCGAACCATAGAAGGGCTGCGCCAAGCATCACCAAAGGCAAGCTGTGTGGACGCATCGGAACTTTTCCAAAACCAACACGCTTTCCAAGAATGAAAGCAAGTGCTAATCCGGCAGCACCTGCATTGATATGAACAGCAGTTCCGCCAGCAAAGTCGAGTGCGCCTAAATCATTGGCGATCCATCCACCTGTTGTAGCAACAAAGTCATCGAAGGCGAAAACCCAATGTGCAACTGGGAAATAAACAAGGGTTGCCCAGATACCAGCAAACACCATCCATGCACCAAATTTTGCGCGATCTGCAATTGAACCCGAAATCAGTGCAACGGTAATCGCGGCAAATATTCCCTGGAAAGCAATAAAGACAGCTGCCGGGATAGTTCCAATCAGCGCAGTTGAGTTATCTAAACCTTTCAAAAATGTAAATTGACCGAGATCACCGATCAGGCCCATACCCCCAACAGAGTCTCCAAACACCATTGAAAAACCAAATGCAATCCACAAAACAAAAACAATCGCTAGTGCACCAAATGACATCATCATCATATTAAGTACGCTCTTGACACGAACCATGCCACCGTAAAACAGTGCAAGGCCCGGGATCATTAGAACTACTAAACCGGTACTTATTAACATCCAGGCTGTGTCGCCAGTATTTAAAACAGTCTCTTCCATAGTTGCATCTGCTTTCATAAAGCCAAACAAAAGTTCTCGCCTTTGAGATGGCCAAACCATCTAGCAGCGCAGTTACGAAACATCGCTGATGGGGTTTCAGGAGCGTGACAAAAAGCCGTGTTATGTTAAATCTGGGTTACGACAGGAGGCCTTTTATATAAGACTGAGCATCAAAGAGGGCAAAATCAGACTCGGATTCGCCGGTGCCTACCCACTTAATCGGAATTCCCAATTCTGCCTCGATGGCAAGGGCTACCCCACCCTTGGCGCTTCCATCCAACTTAGTTAAAACAATCCCAGTGACTTCAACACATTCAGTAAAAATTTTCGCTTGTTGTAAACCATTTTGACCTGTTGTTGCATCAATAACCAAAAGAACTTCATTGATTGGTGAGACTTTTTCAACTACGCGTTTTACTTTACTGAGCTCTGCCATCAAATCATTCTTGTTGTGCAAGCGCCCAGCTGTATCAATGATAAAAACATCACTGGCAGAATCGTGCGCGCTCTTTGCTCCATCAAAGGCCACAGATGCGGGATCGCCATTATCTTTACCGGAGACAACCAATACTCCGATTCGATTACCCCAGGTTTTTAACTGATCGACCGCTGCTGCTCGAAATGTATCCCCTGCAGCAAGCACGACGGTTTTGCCACTCCTTGTGTAATAAGAAGCAAGCTTGGCTACAGATGTTGTTTTTCCTGTGCCATTTACACCTACAACCATGATTGTTGTGGTCCCAGTAACTAATACAGGTTCATGAGATTTCTCTGAAAGATTCGAAGTCATGATTTCAATTAACGCTTGCTCTGCGTTGTCGCTTTTCACTCTCTTTGCTTCAGCAAGAAAATTCTTAGTTAACGTGGGACCAAGGTCAGATGCCAGTAGTTCTTGCTCTAATTCAGCCCAATCTGTAGGCGAAAAATCATTTGTGCCCTTTATCTTGGCGATGAACTTACTAAAAAGACCCATCGAACTAGACCTTAGCTAGCGTCAGATTCGCGCAGGCGCTGAG
>DAISII010000096.1:0-4158 GCA_036822115.1 Candidatus Planktophila sp. | reverse complement strand
GACTTCTTTTCTGATGTAACTCATTTGGGGCGAACCCGAAATCAAATCGAAAAATTGAAAGCGGAAAACGCAAATTTGAAGCAACAGCTGATAAATCGCAAAAATGCTGATGCTCAGCTAAAGCAGCTCAAGAGCATTTTGGATTTAGCCGGTACGGCAGGATACAAAGTTGTTAACGCTAAGGTAATTAGCAATGGATCTAGCCAGTCATTTTCTCAAACAATCACAATAGATTCCGGAACAAATGCCGGAATTAAGAAGAACATGACGGTTTTATCGCAATACGGAATTGCTGGTGTTGTTAAGGATGTTTATCCAAATACAGCGCTAATTCAATTAGCGAGCGATCCAAATTTTCGAATCGGCGCACGTATTTCAGGAACCCAGCAAATAGGCATTCTGAGCGGTCGCGGAACTCGCTCTGCAAGCCTGCAATTGTTGGATAATTCGACCACCGTAAAGGAAGGCGATATTTTGCTTTCTCGCGGAAGTATCGCAAATCGTCCCTTTGTTCCAGGCGTTCCTCTGGGATATGTAACAGGAGTAGATAACTCTGCAGGCGCGGTCGCTCAATCCGCGACTATTCGTTACTACACAAATTTTTCAACACTCGGAGTTGTAGCAGTTGTCGTTAGTGGCCCTAATGCCAACCCCGGAGATGCCTTGGTTCCAGCTAAGCCACGAGTTACACCAATCCCAACGGTTACTGTTTTCGTAACTCCATCACCAACACCTACTGAGTAGCCACCATGCTTACTCGCCAGATTTCAATTGCTGCTCCTATTTTTCTTATGATTTATGCAATTCAAGAATCCATTATTTCGCAGTTTCGTTTACCGGGCGGTGGCTTTTCTATATTGATGATCTTTGCTCTAACGTGGGCAGTCCTAAGTGAAACTGAGGTCGCAGCGGTCATTGGATTTGCAACAGGCTTGTTAATGGATTTGTCTCAGAGTGCGGCTGGACCATTTGGCCAATGGACTTTGATCATGCTGGTGGCAGGATATTCCATTTCTTATATTGGTTATGGTGATGACAATGTTCGGGCTAATGCAGTGGGAATTATCTTCTTTGTTGTAGTTGCAAACCTTTTGGCAGAAATTGCATACGTTGCAACTGGCGCATTACTCGGGGTTTCTGCAGGCTCATTTATACAAGTGTTGATTACTTTGTTTGGAATGAGCATCTGGGCGCTTCTTATTTCACCAATTGTGTTGCCAGTATTTACTCGATTGCATGTTTTGGTTTTTGATTCACGGTCTACTTTATGAACAACAAGTCCCGTCTGTCATTACTTGTAGTTCAAATTCTAATCGTGTCCTTAATGGTGGCATTATTTGGTCGCCTGTTTTATTTGCAAGTTGCAGCCGGTCCAAAATATCGAGATGCCGCATTAAGCATCCAAAGCCGTGATGTCGTTGCTCCTGCCAATCGTGGATTAATTGTTGATGGATTTGGCGTCCCATTAGCCATGAATAAGGCTGGTTTAGCCATCACTATCGATCGAATTGCCATCGATAAGCTTGATGATGAAGGCGTCGGCGTCATGAAACGCTTGGCCACTTTGTTAAAGCTTAAATATAAAGATATTTATCAAAACACACGGTTGTGCGGCGAATTACCAAAGGGAGAAAAAGCCGGTTGCTGGCAAGGATCTAGATTCCAACCAATTCCGATTACTAAATCAGCCGATCCTGACATTGCCCTACAGATCGTGGAGCGTTCAGATGAATTTCCTGGTGTAGATGCTCGTCCGATTGCAATCCGAAGTTACCCAAGTTATTTAGATGTCAATGCTGCACATGTGCTTGGTTATGTAGGCCCACTAACCGAAGCAGATCTGTTAGAAGGAAATGGAAACAAATATTTTCGCAGTGAATCTATCGGCAAGACTGGCCTTGAAATTCAGTACGATTCCTTTTTGCGCGGCGAGCCAGGAATTCGCACAGTCATTGTTGATCGCAAAGAATCTGTTATTCGTGAGAGTCAAAACACCAAACCAGTTGGAGGAAATCACTTAGTAACAAGTTTGGATGTTCGTTTGCAAGCATCGGCTGAAAAAGCATTAAAGGATGCTGTCTTGCGTGGCCGCGCTAATGGATACACATCTGATTCTGGTGCAGCGGTGGTTATGGATATTAAGACCGGGCGGATTCTGGCACTTGCTTCTTATCCAACCTATGACCCCAATGCCTGGGAAAAAGGGCTGACGGTTCAACAGGCATCAGATTTATTTAGTGAAAAGAAATCGGTACCGGCGCTAAACCGTGCGTTGCAAGGTTTGTTTGCCCCGGCGTCTACTTTCAAGGTTGTGTCAGTTGTTGCTGCAGCTGCAGCTGGTTATGACTTGAACGCTTATTACAAGTGTCCTTCGCAGGTCCAGGTTGGCACACGTGCCTTTCAGAACTTTGATAGTAAAAATCAAGGAACTATGACCATGACTAAGGCCGTCGCTGTTTCTTGCGACACTATTTGGTACCAGATTGCCTTTGATGAGTGGCTTCGAGATGGTGGCTTACGGCCAAAATCAACTCCAAATGATTACTTCTTCAAGGCAGCGCAGTCATTTAAAATTACTCAAAAAGTTGGCATCGATTTACCAACTGAAACCACATCGCGCCTGGCTGATCGTGCTTACAAAAAGAGTTGGTATCAGCAGAACAAAGATTTTTACTGTAACTATAAAGAGCGTGCAACCAAGGCACAGCAAACAGCATTCTTGTTGAAGTTAGCTGCGGAAAACTGTGTTGATGGTGACAAGATTCGCGCAGGAGATGCGGTTAACTTTTCAATTGGACAAGGTGACACTGTTGTGACACCACTAAAGTTGACTCAGATGTATGCCGCAATTGGTAATGGCGGAACAATTTGGCAAGCACTTGTGGCTAAGGCAATTGTAAAAACTGACGGAACTGTAGTCCAAACTTTTACGCCAAATAAACTAGGGACATTAACTGTAGCGCCAACAACAATTAAGTTTTTGCAAAAGTCGCTCCGAGAAGTTGTCGTTAGCGGAACTGGTGCGGGAGCCTTCGCAGGATTTCCAATTGAAATTAGTGGCAAGACTGGAACTGGTCAGGTGTTTGGAAGAAATCCAAATGGTTCACTTAAAGATGACACCTCATGGTTCGCATCCTATGCACCAAGCAAGAATCCGCGTTATGCAGTTGTCATGATGGTGGGCCAAGGCGGATTTGGTGCATCAACTTCTGGACTTGGTGTTCGCCAGATTTACTCAACACTATTTGGCGTTACAGGCAACACAGTTGTTCCTGGCGCGGCGTTGTTCCCAGAAGGAAAACCACCAACTCAGTTGCCTAAGATTTCACCTGCAACTAAACCTAAGGAGGCGAAGCCATGAGTCAGATTCACGCTCGCCAACGTTTATATCGACGCAGTCGTCAATCTTTTTTCCACGGATTCGATCCAGTATTGACCACGGTTGTAGGGCTATTACTTTTTGTTGGAACCTTGCTCGTTTGGGCTGCAACTCGAGATTGGTACACCCGCAATGGTTTAGATGGCCAGTACTACTTAAAACGTCACATCATCAACATCTTGATTGGGTTGGTGTTGGCATATGCCGTAACAGTTATTGATTATCGATTGCTGCGTGCATACACGCCATTTTTGTGGGGAGCAGGTGTACTTGGATTAGTAATCGTTTTGATTCCTGGTTTAGGTGCTGAAGTCAATGGTGCAAAGGCATGGATTGCTTTACCTGGTGGATTTCAAATTCAACCGGCAGAGCTAGCCAAGATTGCAATTATTATTGGAATGTCGATGATTTTGTCAGAGCGCACACATGACAGCAATGGACCAACAAGTACAGATGTGTTGCAATCTTTAGCAGTTGCCGCGATTCCAGTTTTATTAATCATTGTTCAACCCGACATGGGAACTGTATTGATTATTTCGGCGGCGGTTGTCACAATTATCGCCGTCTCGGGAGCACCGGCGCGCTGGGTTACGGCATTGTTGTTATTGGCTGTCTTGGGTGGATTTGTTGCCGTTAAAGCTGGAGTCATTAGCGAGTATCAAGTAAACCGTTTGCAAACATTTGTAGATCCCAACGCCGATACACAAGGCGCGGGGTATCAATTGCGCCAAGCACGTATCACAGTGGGATCTGGTGGCTTGTTGGGTACTGGATTATTC
>DAISII010000095.1:0-4190 GCA_036822115.1 Candidatus Planktophila sp. | reverse complement strand
ATGGCGTTAGGTACGGTGATCAGCGTTCGCTCCATATAAGGGTAAATCTATCTTTAACCGGGTGGCCATGCCATGGCGCGCCCACCTAAGAGATGCAGGTGAGCGTGGAAAACACTCTGGCCTGCCTCTTCTCCGGTGTTAAAAACAGTTCGATAGCCATTTAGCCCGCGCTCCTTGGCGATCTGATCGGCAGCTAAGAAAAGGTCTGCCGTGATGGTCGCACTATTGCGGGCAATACCTGCAGCGTTTTCAGTGTGCAAAGTTGGAATCAACAAAACATGTGTTGGTGCTTGGGGATTTAAGTCATTGAAAGCCACAACATTTTCATTGCGCAACACGATGTCAGCCGGGATTTCTCCCTCAATGATTTTACAGAAGATGCAGTTGGGATCTAGAGCCACGTAATTACCATACCTTCAAAAGCGCAGATACTGCCGAAACAGCGGCAATACCTGCGTGAGCCGAACGCAAAATTGGGCGACCCATAAGTGCAACTTTGGCACCTGCTTCGGTAAAGGCAGCAATCTCCTCATCGGTTAAGCCACCTTCGGGTCCGATGATGATTAACAAATGTTCAACGTTATGAGATGAAACCTGATCCGATAACTTAGCTGTTGCGCTTTCATGAAACGCAAGTGCCAAGTCGCTAATTTTAATTGCTTCACAAATCTGGGTGGTGGTTGCTACTTCCGTAACTTCAGGGATTCTAAATCTGCGAGATTGCTTGCTTGCTTCGCGTGCTGTTGTTGCAAACTTTTCTGAGCCCTTACCAATGCTGCGCGCAGCTGCCCACGGAACAATACGGTCAACGCCGGCTTCTGTTAACAATTCAACTGCTTCTTTTGCGCGCTCACCCTTAGGTAAGGCCTGAACAACGGTGATTGTTGTAGCTAGTGGTTCTTGAAATCCTGAATCCATAACCCGAACCTGCATAGATTTTTTCTTTACCTCGGTTGCTACTACCTGTGACCATGAACCTTGGCCGTCGCTAAGCATAAATTCTGCACCAACTTGCATCCGCAAGACACGAATCGCATGATTGGCATCGTCATTTGCAAACTCGTATAGACCGCCAACATGTGTTGGCAGATCGTCTACGAAAAAGAGTGTAAACATTACTTGTGGAACACTCCCTTGAGCTTGCTAAAGATTGAGCCGTCTTGGCCCTTTACATGGGCTTCATTAGCTTTCTCACCACGAGCTTCGGCAAAAGAACGCAGAATCTTCTCTTCATCTTTGCTTAACTTTGTTGGAGTAACTACTTCTATATGAATAATCAAATCCCCACGGTCTCCACGACGCAAGCGGGTCATTCCCTTACCCTTGATAACAATTGGTGTTCCACTTTGTGTACCAGGCTTTACATTGACATCAACTGGGCCATCTAATGATTCAACGGTAACTGTGGTGCCAAGTGCAGCAGCGATCATTGTTATTTCCAGTGCCATGTGCAAGGTGTCGCCATCTCGCACTAAGTATTCATGACGCTCTTCCACAATTTCAACATACAAATCACCAGCGGGGCCGCCTCCTGCGCCAACTTCACCGCGTCCTGACATCTGAATTCTGTTACCGGTTTCAACACCAGCAGGGATTTTTACATCGATTGTTTGACGACTACGCACGCGACCTTCGCCAGCACATTCTCGACATGGGCTCTTGATTACGCTTCCATATCCTTGGCAGGCATTACATGGACGTGAAGTCATAACTTGTCCGATAACAGAGCGCACAACTTGTTGTGTTTCTCCGCGGCCTTTACAAGTCAAACATGTTTCTGGATGTTGACCATCTAAACAACCAGTACCTGTGCACTTAGGGCAAACAACAGCTGATTCAACGGTGATTTCACGCTCTGTTCCAAAACATGCTTCGTTTAGATCAACTTGAATTCTGATCAGCGAATCTTGTCCTGCGCGCGTACGTGGACGTGGTCCGCGAGATCCTCCACCACCAAAGAATGCATCCATGATGTCGCTAAATCCGCCACCAAAGTTTGCCCCACCGAAATTACTTCCACCCATGTCATAGGACTGGCGCTTTTGGGGATCACTCAAAACATCGTAAGCCTCTGTTACTTCTTTAAACTTTTCTTGTGTATGCGGGTCAGGGTTCACATCTGGATGCAGTTCGCGCGCAAGTTTGCGGTACGCCTTTTTAATCTCATCTGCACTTGCACCTTTTGTAACACCTAATGTTTGGTAATGATCTGCCACTTATGGACCCTCATTGATAAAGCGCTCGACATAACGGGCAACCGCATCAACGGCGGCAATAGAACCTGCGTAATCCATCCGAGTTGGCCCTAAGACACCAACTGCGCCATGTTGGGCTGACTCTACGCCGTAACCAACTGTTACCAATGATGTTGATTGCAGATTTGTTTCGTTCTGTTCGCTACCGATTCGAACATGTACCGTTGAACGCGCCTCATCTAGTAAACGCAAAATAACAACTTGTTCTTCTAGCGCTTCAAGAATTGGCGAAAGGGTGAGGCCTAAATCTTCACCAGATCGAGCTAAGTTGGCAGTTCCTGAGATAGCCATCTTCTCGCGGCCTTCTCCAATAATTGGGTAGGTCACAACGGCAACTTGCTTTGTAATATCAGCCAACAACTTTGCAGATCGCTTCAATAACTCTTCTAGATCATGTGAACCTTGCAGAAATGTTTCAATCGCTCTGCGTTCGGCGGCCGATAGTTGTTTAACAGTTGCTAACTTATCGACGAAAACACGATATCCAAGATCTGTCGGAATACGTCCGGCGCTTGTATGAGGCTGTGTGATCAGGCCTTCATCTTCTAGCACAGCCATTTCATTGCGGATCGTGGCAGGTGAAATTCCCAAACCATGATGATCGGCGATTGATTTCGAGCCGACAGGTTCTTGGGTCGCAACGTACTCATCGACAATTGCGCGAAGGATTTCAAGACGACGTGATGACATTTGTGCCTAGGGTACTAGATAGTTATTTCTCGCACGATTCGATCAGCGATCAAGCGGCCCTCAGGGGTCAATAGAACGCGATCTTCGTGTAGCTGAACAAAACCATTCTCGCGATAGATGGCTAGAACCTCCATTTGATGGGGTGCAAGTAGCTCTAGCTTTAAGCCATCACGCATTCTGATACCTAGCAAAATCGCTTCATCTTTGATCTGTTCTGCAGTTAGTTGTTCGCTATCTGCAATGGGAGACTCCCCCGCAAACAGTTTTTGCTTATAGGTTGTTGGGTGCTTTAAGTTCCAGAAACGCTTGGCATCTATATGTGAATGCGCACCAGGTCCCAAGCCCCACCAATTTTTGTTCTCCCAATAAGCAATGTTGTGTCGGCATTCATGTCCTGGCTTAGACCAGTTGGATAGTTCGTACCAAGTAAGACCTGCTTCTTCACACATCTGATCAACTAACAAATACATATCTGCCATCAAATCATCGTTAGGCATTGTTAGCTCGCCCCGCTTAATCTGCGCAGCAAGTTTTGTACCGCTTTCAACAATCAGCGCGTACGCACTGATGTGGTCGATATCTAATGCAAGTGCGGCCGTTACAGTCTCGCGCCAATCATCCAAACTTTCCCCTGGGGTGCCATAAATTAAATCAACGCTGATGGATTTAAACCCCGCAGCACGCGCCATGGTGATCGCTTTTTCAACATTGGCCGGATTATGTGTGCGATCAAGGGCTGCAAGTACATGAGGTTTTGCTGACTGCATTCCAAATGAGATTCGATTGAAACCAACTTCTAGGTATCTAACTAGCTTTTCTTGCGTGACTGAATCAGGGTTGGCCTCTAGAGTAATTTCGCAATTTTCCGCTAAGCCGTTACGTGACTTGATTGCGCTAATTACTCGGCCTAGATCATCTGCAGGCAACAAGGATGGAGTTCCTCCGCCAAAGAAAATTGTTGGAACTTCATCGGTAGGAGTAGCTTCTAACTCGCGAAGCACCGCATCGATGTAATCATTACTGACGATTTCTAGCGTTGCACCATCTTGTAGCTCTGACGGCGTGTAGGTGTTGAAGTCGCAATAGCCGCAGCGTTTAATGCAGTACGGAATATGAACGTAGAAAGAGAGCATCATTGCCCTGCTTTACGCGCAGCCTTAATCTGTTCAATGTCCGCATCAGTTGCAAGGGCTGCAACGAAGGCTTCTTGTGGAACTTCAACGCGTCCCACCATCTTCATGCGCT
>DAISII010000094.1:0-4248 GCA_036822115.1 Candidatus Planktophila sp. | reverse complement strand
CTATTATTGAGGTATATAATATTGATTTTGAAGTGTTATCATATAGAATAACTTCTTGGAAGTAACCAGTTGTGAAATCAGTTAGATTTGAAGCCGCTGCTTTTAGGCGAAGCATTGATTTAGGTGTGAAAACAACGAGCGGACGACGTGCAGGGTTCTTTGCATGCCAACGCAGCAAGTGAAAGTAATTTGCTGGGCTTGCAGGCTGCGCAACAGTCAAGTTTTGTTCAGCGCATAGCTGCAGGTAACGCTCGATGCGTGCTGAGGAATGGTCTGGCCCTTGTCCTTCGTAACCATGTGGAAGAAGAAGAACCACGGAAGAACGCTCGCCCCATTTTTGCAATGCAGAGGAAACGAATTCATCAATAATTGTTTGTGCTCCGTTAGCAAAATCGCCGAACTGGCCTTCCCAAAGGACTAACGCTTCTTCGCGTTCCAGACTGTAGCCATATTCAAAGCCCATAGCAGCGTATTCACTGAGCAAGGAATCAATTACAAAAAACTGAGTTTCGTCCTTGATAAGACCGCGCAGAGGTGTCCACTCATTGCCATTTTCTTTATCAATGATTACAGCGTGACGGTTTGAGAAAGTTCCACGGCGAGCATCTTGTCCAGCAAGACGAATTGGGTGACCTTCCTTAAGCAGAGAACCAAATGCCAGCATTTCACCAGTAGACCAGTCGATCGTTCCATCGTTAAGAGACTCAACTCGCTTTGCAAGTTGCGGAGTTAACTTAGGATGAACGCTAAATCCTTCTGGAACCGCTAACTGCGTTGCAGCAATTTCTTGTGCAAGATTTTCCGAGATCGCAGTGCTAATTGCCTCTGGTTCTGGCGCAACTGGAACCTTAAAGTTTTCATCATGTTCTGGTTCGATGTTATTAACTGATGCAAAAATTGATTCAAGCTGTTCTTGGTAATCACGAGCAATTTCATCTACTTGTTCAGGAGTTAAATCTCCACGGCCAACAAGTGCTTCGGTATACAAATTACGAGTTGAGCGCTTTGCATCAATCATCTTGTACATCAATGGCTGTGTGAAGCTTGGCTCATCGCCTTCGTTGTGTCCGCGACGACGGTAACAAACCATGTCGACGACAACATCCTTGTTAAATTCTTGACGATACTCGAAAGCTAATCGAGCAACACGAACACATGCCTCAGGATCATCGCCATTTACATGGAATACAGGCGCTTGGGTGATCTTTGCAAAGTCAGTTGAGTACACAGAAGTACGTGAGGAGATTGGGGATGTTGTAAATCCAACTTGGTTATTGATAACAATGTGAATCGTTCCACCGGTGCGGTAACCAGGAAGGCCGGCTAGCTGTAGAACTTCAGCGTTTACGCCTTGGCCTGCAAATGAGGCATCTCCATGCAAAAGAATCGGCATTACCGAGTAAGCGTTCTTCACATTCATGCGGTCTTGCTTTGCGCGAACAATGCCCTCTAGTACTGGGTTTACAGCCTCTAGGTGAGATGGGTTTGCCGCAAGATAAACATTTGTAGTTGCACCGCTATTGGATGTAAAGACCCCTGAGGTTCCCAAGTGATACTTCACATCGCCAGATCCTTGGACCTGATTTTCTGTGTAGTGACCCTGGAACTCTTGAAAGATTTGACCTGCAGATTTGCCAGCAACATTTGCAAGAATGTTGAGACGACCACGGTGCGGCATCCCAATGCAGACTTCATCAAGTCCATCTTCTGCAGCAGCAGAAATAACAGCATCCAGTAGTGGAATAACTGATTCTCCACCTTCTAGGGAGAATCGCTTTTGACCAACAAACTTTGTGTGCAGGAACGACTCAAATGATTCAGCACTATTGAGCTTACGTAAAACGTGTAGTTGTTCATCGCGAGGTAACTTGGCATACCCAACTTCAACACGATTCTGAATCCACTCGCGCTCTTCACGATTTTGGATGTACATGTACTCAACACCAACAGAACGGCAATACGCATCGCGCAATATTCCAAGGATCTTGCGAAGTGTCATGAAGCGTTCACCACCGAAACCGCCAGTTGCAAATTCGCGATCAAGATCCCAGAGCGTTAGACCATGTGTAACAACATCTAGATCAGGGTGTGAACGCTGAACATATTCAAGAGGATCAACATCTGCCATCAAGTGGCCAAATGTTCGGTATGACTGAATCAACTGTTGGACTCGAGCTGTCTTGCTGATTTCTTCATCTCGTGAGAATGCAAAATCTGTTGCCCATCGAATTGGTTCGTAAGGAATACGAAGCGCACTAAAAATGTCATCGTAGAAGTTTTCGGCGCCTAACAAGTATTCGTGCATGCGGCGCAAGAAATCACCAGATTGTGCGCCCTGAATAATGCGGTGGTCATACGTGCTTGTAAGAGTAATTACCTTGCTAACAGCCATCTCAATAAGGGTTTGCTCACTTGCGCCCTGGAATTCAGCTGGATAATCCATCGCTCCAACGCCAAGAATCAGGCCTTGGCCTTGAACTAAACGTGGAACAGAGTGAACTGTTCCGATAGTTCCTGGATTAGTAATGGACATCGTCGTGCCTGCAAAATCTTCAACAGTTAAAGATCCACCACGAGCCTTTTTAATTACAGCTTCGTAGGCGTTCCAGAACTGTCCGAAATCTAATTCTTCGCAACCCTTAATTGATGGAACCAATAGTTGACGTGATCCATCTTCCTTAGCCAAATCGATGGCAACACCTAAGTTGATGTGTTCTGGCTTTCCAATTGCGGGCTTGCCATCTATGTCACCAAAGAAGGCATTCATCTCTGGCATTGCACGAACTGCCTTGATCATTGCAAAAGCGATGATGTGAGTAAAGGAAACTTTTCCACCACGACTGCGCTTCAAGTGATTGTTAATCACGATGCGGTTATCAATCATCAACTTGGCAGGAATTGCGCGAACAGATGTTGCTGTCGGAACTGTTAGCGATCCTTCCATTGCTTGAACTACCCGAGCTGAAACTCCGCGAATTGGTTCAAGTGAAGATGCTGATGGCGTAATCAAAACTGGAACTGGCTTAACAATTGGATCTGCCGGTGTTGGTTGTATTGCTGCAGTCTCGCGAAGCACTGGTTGCTGAGGTGTTGGTGCAACAGGTGCTGGCGTTGCAGTGACAACAGGTGCAGGTGCAGAAACAACTGGTGCAGGTGTTGCAGCGACAACTGGTGCTGGTGCAGGTTGTGCAGCTTTTTGTTGCGCCTTAGGAACTGGTGGAACACCTTTGCTTGGTGCAGCTGAAGTTGCTCCGGTTGCTGGTGCTCCAGGTTTATTGGTTTTGAAATACTCAATCCATGCTGGGTCTACGGAAGAAGGGTTCTGCAAATACTGCTCGTACATTTCATCAACGAGCCAATCATTTGCGCCAAAATCCTGTGCCGACACTGGCAAGCTCCTTCTGCATTGATTACAGGTCTAAGCCTATCGGCAGTGACTGGCCCTGATAAACATGGATTGGCGCTCATAAGGCGAGATTGGCCACATTAATTTCAGGCTCCATTTTCCAGATATCTGAGGCAGGCTTTGCCAATGGTTTTAGCAGTGGTCACCGGTGCAAGCAGAGGTCTGGGTTTTGAAAACGCCAAGTCTCTAGCTGCGCTGGGCTATGACATCGTGATGATTGCCAAGGATTCGGGCCGCCTATCGCAGGCCCAGGAATTGTTACAACTAGATCACCCAAATCAACAGTTCACCACATATGCAGTTGATCTTGAGGATATGCAAGCAACTCGCAACGCTGTTGCAATGATTTCGCAGCAACATGTTGCACCAGACCTTTTAATTCTGGCTCATGGTGTGATGAGTGACAAAATGTCAAAGACTTTAAAAACAACTGATGCCGAATGGCGCCGAGTAATGGCGATTAATTTAGATTCTGTTTTCACATTAGTTAATGGCTTAGCACCCGCAATGGTTGAAGCTCGAAGCGGTCGCATCATTATTTACTCTGCGTGCTTGGGAAGAATGTCAGGACCTGGCAACGCAGGTGGCCTTGCTCCATACCGAATCAGTAAAGCTGGAGTTAATGCACTAGTTCGAAACCTTGCACATGAAACAGGGTTAGGTGCACGCGGTGTTTTAGTTGATGCAGTGTGTCCGAATCATTCACGCACCGACATGGGTGGTGCCGATGCACCACGAAGTGCCGAGGAAGGTGCTGCGTGTGCGTTTTGGTTAGCAACTAGAGAATTTAATCCTGGTGATACAACGGGAGTTTTGTGGGAAGACAATCAGATTGTTGAGTG
>DAISII010000093.1:0-4305 GCA_036822115.1 Candidatus Planktophila sp. | reverse complement strand
CAGTTGCAGATTCATTGATCGCAAAGATCGATCAGATTGCAGAGATTTTCTGGGCCACTAAGAAGGCTTAGTTTTTATTTGTATCCTGAACAAGATTAAGAGCAGCGGTGCGGGCGAGGAAAGATACTCGCTCCACCGTTGATCTTTTTATCAAGGCTGCTGCAATTTGGCGATCATGTTCATTGACTTCACATTCGAAGGTCAATTCTTTTCCTTCAATTTCAATTACGCGTGAGGTTCCCCGTAATTCAGCACCAATACTTGCAGGGGATAACGAAATAAACTCAACACTCACAGGGATTGTTGTTTCTTCAGGTTCCAAGAACAAATCTAGAGACAAAATAGCTGCATGCTCCATTAAATTGATCAATAATGATGGAGCAACGATTGGGAGATCACCGATTCCGATTGCTAGTGATGTGTCACCTGGACGTACGACCATTTCTGTTAACCCAACAGCACCAATAACTTCTTCCGCAGGATGCATCGTTATCGTCCTCGGCTACCTGGATCGGCACCATCAGAGTCAGTACCATCATTCAAAAATCGAATCTCTTCAGTGTGCTCAATAGTTACCTCACGATGTTCAATCTGACCAAACTCATCTATCTCAATTGAAATCTCGGTCATGCTGTACTGAGTCACAACTTCAGTGAATGCACCCGTCATTTGTCCATGAATTTGGCGGTAAATAGCATCATGTAACTCATCTGGTGCCTTTTCATCACAGCTACGACGTAACACTTCTTGCATCAAGGAATGCATCGCTTGTTCATGTGCAAGTTCTGCTTCACACGCAGGGCAGGTAGAAATATGAACTTCAACCATATTTAACTGCGGGGCTTCGATATTACCTTCGATGAGCAATACAAAAGAGTTTAGAACCTCATTGCAACCGATACCCATGGTGTTGAAATTCGAGTTATTCATAGTCATGACTTTGCCCCCGATTTCTTATCGGTGCTGTATCCAAGTTCTTTCGCGTACTCAGTCAATCGTTCGCGTAATTGCTTTCTTCCGCGGTGCAGACGTGACATAACCGTGCCGGTTGGCACCCCCACGATGTCGGCGATCTCTTTGTAAGAAAAACCTTCCACATCAGCCAAGTACACAGTAATGCGAAACTCTTCTGGAATCTCTTGCAGCGCACGCTTGATATCGCTATCAGGCAAGTTTTCTAGCGCTTCAACTTCGGCAGACTTTCCTTGATCACTCGTGTGCGAAGCAGCATCTGCTAACTGCCAATCCTCGATCTCGCCACCACTTAGTTGTGGGCGGCGCTGATCTTTGCGATACGCATTGATAAAAGTTGTTGTCATTACACGATATAGCCACGCTCTTAAATTTGTGCCTGGTTCAAATTGGTGGAATGAAGCAAATGCTTTTAAGTATGTGTCTTGTACTAGGTCTTTTGCATCATGTGGATTCTTTGTGTAACGAAGTGCTGCACCGTACAACTGATCAGTGAAGGCAAGGGCATCTCGCTCGAAGCGGACAGCACGATCCGCTGAGCTCTCTTTCACTAGATCCGTTGACATCGCACAAAACACTATCGCTAAAACAGGGTTTCTGGCTCTCCCAAAGGTGTTTCAACGGTTAACTCTTTCCCCTTATTTGCCACGCTATTTACCGCATCTGACACTGGGCGAGCAATAACAATGGATTCTGGGTGCTCAACAACCATTAAGGATTTCAATTCATTCACATCGGTATTGCGCGGATTCAGCCATTGATCCCAACGATCTGGAGGCATGAAAACCGGCATCCGGCTGTGAATTGTTTCAAGTTCACCCTGTGCCTCTTGTGTAATGATCGAAGCCGTTTCAATGACTTCGCCATTTGGGGCGGTCCAGCTACTCCAGATTCCGGCGATCGGAAGTTGCAGACCATTACGAGCAGAGATATAAAAAGGTTGCTTGGGTCGATATTGACCTAAAGCGGTTGCCCATTCGTAATACCCGGTCGCAGGAATCAAGCAACGTGTGGATCTAAATGCATTTCTAAATGTTGGCTTTTCATGAATCGATTCGCTACGAGCGTTAATCGCTCTAGATTGCGAAGCACGTGCTTCCTGCATATCTGTTAACCATGGGCCAATTAATCCCCACGAAACTGTCGCTAATGCTTTTTGGCTCTGTACATCTTTGCCGGTGCGGTCATTGGCACGAACTATATAAATCGGATTTGTTGGCGCAATATTCCAATTAAGTGGCAGAGCGCTTTGTGGGGATGTGCCAGTGACCTCAAACTGCTCCATGAGTTCGCGCATATCGGCTGTTTGCGCATAACGACCACACATAATTCAAGGGTATCGCAGGTATCGGCACAGGTTAGAATAAGACGATGACAAACAACGCTCACTGGCCAGCGATATTTCGCGGTGCAACACCAGTTGATATCAGCGTTGTTATTCCAGGATCTAAATCAGTAACTAATCGTGCATTAATTTTGGCTGCCCAAGCAAAGAGCCCTTCCACATTGCGCCGCCCCCTTGTTTCGCGCGATAGCGAGCTAATGGTTGCTGGTCTGAAAGCACTGGGCATTGGAATCGAAGAGACCACAGCAGTTGTCGATGGCAATGAAGAGCTGCAATGGATTGTTACACCAGCGCCCATGCGAGGTGGAGTTCGGGTCGATGTGGGAAATGCCGGAACTGTTATGCGCTTCTTGCCGCCGTTGGCTGCACTTGCAACAGGTGAAGTAATTTTTGATGGAGATCCACGTTCCTATGAACGCCCGCTAGGACCAGTAATTAAGGCACTCGAAGAGCTTGGCGTATCAATCGATCATGAGGATAGATACAGCCTGCCATTGACGTTACATGGCACCGGAAAAATTAGTGGCGGAGAAATCACAATCGATGCCAGCGAATCAAGCCAGTTTCTTTCAGCGCTACTTTTAGTCGCACCAAGTTTTTCTAATGGCATCACTGTTAAACATAAAGGTGGCTCATTGCCATCGATGCCACATATTGAAATGACAGTTGACATGCTGCGCCAATTTGGAGCAACGGTGGATGTGGATTCAGTTGGACAAACATGGAGCGTTAAGCCTGGTGCTCTACATGGCTTAGATTTAGTAATCGAACCAGATCTTTCAAATGCTTCGCCATTCCTTTCAATTGCAATGGTGTGCGGTGGGCGAGTAGCGATTGCTGACTGGCCAACGAAAACCACACAACCTGGCGATCAATTACGAACAATCCTTACTGAAATGGGCGCGCAATTCTCGTTTGGGGACAACGGTCTAACAATTATTGGCACAGGAAAAATTCATGGAATAGATGTTGACCTGCATGATGTAGGTGAGTTAACCCCTTCAATTGCGGCCCTATGCGCCCTTGCTGATTCACCCTCGCATTTGCGCGGAATTGGTCACTTGCGCAAACATGAAACTGATCGTTTAGCAGCGTTAACCCGCGAGATAAATGCATTAGGCGGCAATGTCACAGAAGAAGAAACCGCTTTACACATAACCCCAGCACCGTTGCATGCTGGCGTATTTCATACATACGACGATCACCGATTAGCAACCGCTGGTGCTGTTTTAGGGCTAGTAATTGATGGAATCGAAGTAGAGAACATTGCTACTACTCGCAAGACCTTGCCAGATTTTCCAGGGTTGTGGAGTTCGCTTTTACTATGAGTCCACGCGAATACGATGAATCAGATGCGCGAGTTCGCCCATCACGTAGCACTCGCCCCCGTAGTAAAGATCGCCCATCACACAATGATGCGATATCAGCATTAGTAACAACAGTAGATCGCGGACGGCAAACCTGCATAACAGATGACGGAACCATCATCACCGCAATGCGCGCACGCGAGCTTGGGCCAAAGTCAGTTGTTACGGGTGACAATGTTTCTATTGTTGGAGATGTAACTGGATCAGTTGGATCACTTGCGCGAATCGTTGTAGTTCAAGATCGACGTAATTCACTCAGTCGCACCGTTGATGATGCAGCGCAAGTAGAACGCACAATCGTTGCGAATATTGATCAATTAGTAATTGTTGTAGCGGCTGCAAACCCAGAGCCTCGTCGCGGATTAATCGATCGTTTCTTAGTCTCGGCCTTTACTGAAGGAATAACTCCAAAGATAGTTGTTACCAAAACAGATATCAGCGAAGTTCCGCCATTTCTTGCCGAGTATGCCGATCTGGATGTTGAAATCATTCACACCGCCATAAAAAGTGAATCCCGTGCTAAAGATTTAGCAAAGTTGCACCAAGTGCTGGAAGGCAAAATATCTGTTTTGGTTGGGCATTCTGGTGTTGGTAAATCAACACTTATTAACGCACTAGTGC
>DAISII010000092.1:4153-4307 GCA_036822115.1 Candidatus Planktophila sp. | reverse complement strand
CCGAGATAAATACAGACTGGCGGTAGTAGGCCAACTCTGCAATCGAATCTTGAATGTCGCCAAGGGCGCGGTGGTTGCCGGTTTTTGCCGGGGCGTTGAAATATGCCTTCGGAAACCAACGTCTGGTTAACTCTTTGATCGATGAGACATCAAC
>DAISII010000092.1:0-4143 GCA_036822115.1 Candidatus Planktophila sp. | reverse complement strand
TCCCGGACCACAACCGGGTGCTCTACCAGCTGAGCTACGTCCACCATGAGTTGCCAAGTCTACCTGTTGTTATGTGGTGGTTGGAGCCTCTGTTTGTGCGGAAATAAAGACTGCTTGGCGGTAATACGCCAGCTCTGCGATTGAATCTTGAATGTCACCAAGGGCTCGGTGGTTGCCGGTCTTTGCAGGGGCGGCAAAGTACGCCTTTGGAAACCATCTGCGGGTCAATTCTTTTATCGATGAAACATCAACAGTTCGGTAATGCAGGTAATCATTTAGCAAGGGCATATCGCGCGCGATAAATGATCGATCAACGCTGACCGAGTTGCCGGCTAACGGGGATTTGCCGGGTTGGGTCGATGCGCTTTCCAGGTAGGCAATGACCTTGGCTTCGGCCTCGGCAACAGAGATGCCGTTGGGGATTTCAGTGATCAATCCTGATGTGGTGTGCATCTGGGTGACGAACTCATTCATTCCCGCCAGCTGCTCGGCGCTCGCCTTGATGACAACATCGACACCTTCACCGATTACATTCAAATCAGAGTCGGTTACAAGGACGGCTATTTCGACCAGGACATCCTTTTCCAAGGAAAGTCCCGTCATTTCGCAGTCGATCCAGATCAAGTTGGCTTGTTCATTAGGCATAGGGGCAACCTTAGAGGGAAAGGGGTGATTTCACCTTTTGTTAACCTTCTAGACACCTTCGGTCTATGTAAAAAATCCCGCGTAAGTACAAGATTCACCTCATGACATTGCTTGAAAACAAGTCGGCAATCCCTGCCCCACGCGAGATCACGACAAAGCCACGACGCTCGGATCAAATATTCCGTGCGGTTGTGACGATTGGTGGAATGACATCCTTGGTCATCCTTGGACTTATTGCGCTGTTCTTGTCACTCAAGGGAATAAGTGTTTTGCGTGTTGAGAAATTTTCTTTCATAACCGAATCCAAGTGGGAAGTATTGCAAGATGCCGACGGCAAGATTGCTGAAAGCACTTTTGGGCTTGGCGCAATGCTTATCGGAACATTCCTCTCAGCTTTCATTGCTGTGATTGTTGGGGTTCCTATCGCCGTTTTGAGTGCTTTGTATTTGACCTTCTATGCACGCGGATCAGTCAAGAAGGTTCTAATTTCTTTAATCGACCTTATGGCTGCATTCCCATCACTTCTCTTTGGTTTTTGGGGCTTCATCGTTTTGATGAGTAGCGCAGAATATTGGGCAAAATTAATCAATAAGTATTTAGGATTTATTCCAATCTTTGATGTTCCCGCTCCTATCTTTGAACGCTCACCATTTATTGCAGGTTTAGTTCTTGCAATTATGATCATTCCAATCGTTACTGCAATTTCTCGTGAAATCTTTGATCAAACACCTTTGGATCGAGTGCAAGCAGCTTATGCATTAGGTGCATCAAAACTTGCGATGATTCGCGCAGTTGTAATTCCTTATGGCCGTGGCGGAGTAGTAGGCGGAGCAATGCTTGGCCTAGGACGCGCAATGGGTGAAACTGTTGCGGTTTACACGGTGCTTAACGTTGTTTATCAGATCAACTGGCAGGTGCTTTTCGGTGCCGGCGGAAACGTTGCATCGCTAATTCTTTTGAAATTTGGAGAAGCGGGTCCAGAAGAAGTAAATGCATTAATGGCAGCGGGCCTTGTCTTGTTCCTTCTAACCTTGACCGTAAACGCTATCTCTGACGTGTTAATCAATAAGTTTGGGAAAAAAGGACGATGACTCAAACCACTATTCCAAAACCTCAAAAGCCTTGGGGCACTTCGATCGCACAGAGATTGGCTACCGCTTCCTTATTAGCTCTGGCCGGTGTTCTCGCAGGTGCTGCGGTAGAACTTACTGGGCTAAATGGCAAGTTGGGTTTTGCAGCAGCCTACTTTTTCTTTGCCAGCCTTTTGATTTTTGTGCAACAACTGCGACTTCGTGATTTAGCTGCTGCAAAAGATTCCCTGTTAAGCAGTTTTGCATTTCTGGCAATGACCATAACCCTGATTCCAATTGTGAGCATTGTTATGACAGTGGTGTTAAAGGGTTACAAGGGAATCCACTTTGGCATGTTTACCAACGATATGACAATGGCTTCTGTTAACGATCCAGTTCAAGCAGGCGGACTTTTACACGCCTTAGTCGGAACCATCATCATGGTGGGCGGCGCGCTCATCGTCAGTTTCCCAATTGGACTTTTAACCGCACTGTACTTAACTGAGATTCGCGGAAATTTGGCACGGCCAATTAAGTTTCTTGTTCAAGCAATGAGCGGTGTGCCATCAATCGTTGCCGGTTTATTTATTCTTTCGATTTTAGTTATTCCTGTAACGCAGGAGCTAACTGGCCTGATGGGGTCACTTGCATTAAGCATCTTGATGATTCCAACAATTGCACGAACAGCTGAAGAGATGCTGCTATTGATTCCAAACGAACTTCGTGAAGCAGGAGTAGCACTAGGTGCAACTCAGTGGCGCACCGTTTCTGGCGTGGTAGTTCCTGCTGCAAAAAGCGGATTAGTTACCGCGGTAATCCTCGGAATCGCTCGTATCATCGGTGAAACCGCTCCAATCCTGCTTGTATCAGGTGGCGCAGATGCACTTAATTTCAATCCAACTTCGGGTCCAATGGGCTCGCTACCGTTTTATATTTGGAAGGCATTCCTTACAGGCGGCACAGAAGAGGCATATGCAAGAGCGTGGGGTGGCATGTTGATCTTGCTAATCCTGATTGTGGTTCTATTCGGGCTTGCCCGTTACCTAAGCGGCAGAAAGGTAGCTTGAAATGACACCTACAGAGAATTCAAATAACGATAACAATATGGAGAAAAAAATGCAGACAACGACGCCATCATCACTTGCATCAGTTGCAGGCAATCGTGAGCAACGAGTCCCAGGGACAAACCTTCTTGGTACTGGTCTTGAAACCCGCGGTGTGCACGCATGGTTTGGTACTAAGCATGTGCTTTCAGATGTTTCCTTGGACTTTGCTGCCGGTACCGTCACCGCATTAATTGGACCTTCGGGCTGCGGAAAGTCAACGTATTTGAGAACTCTTAACCGTATGCACGAATTCATTCCAACGGCGGCACTTGCTGGTGAAGTTCTGCTTGATGGCAAAGATATTTACGCACCGGGTACGGATGTAACAAAGATTCGTTTGCGCGTCGGAATGGTTTTCCAAAAGCCAAACCCATTTCCATCGATGACTATCGGCGAAAATGTTTTATCCGGACTAAAGCTGGCTCAACTAAAGAAGAGCAACACTGATGAACTGCTCGAGTCATGCCTGGTACGCGCAGGTCTCTGGAGTGAAGTTAAGGATCGCCTCGGCGAGCACGGCGGTGCACTCTCTGGTGGGCAGCAACAGCGCCTATGTATTGCACGCGCTTTGGCCGTCGAGCCTCAAGTTCTTCTGATGGATGAGCCATGCTCTGCCCTTGATCCAGGATCGACTTTCAGAATTGAACAGACAATTTCCGAGCTGGCCAAGTCAATGACGATCGTCATTGTGACTCACAATATGCAGCAAGCTGCTCGCGTAGCCGACTACACAGCTTTCTTCCTTTCTGACGGTGGCCCAGGAATCATGGTTGAGACCGCTCCAACGAGCAAAATCTTCTCTTCTCCGTCGGATAAGCGCACTGAAGATTACGTAACTGGACGGTTTGGGTAACACCTACTGTTCACCAAAGGTAAGGGTTTTGTTAACTTAGTTCTTGCCTAGCCGTAACTCTGGCTGATTACTTTCGTGGATGTAAAGGTTTTACCCTCCTACGAAAGGTATTAAATGAAGTTTTCAAATAAGGCAAAAGCATTTGCTGTTGCCGCAGTAATCGCAGTTTCATCTGCGCAGCCAGCACACGCTGTTGATCTAGCGGGCTCAGGCGCATCATTCGTTGTTCCTCTAGTAGAAGCTTGCAAGGCAGGCTTTGCCAAGAAGTCCGGACACTCATTTGTTTACACATCAACCGGTTCAGGAACAGGCAAGAACAACTCCGATAACAAAATTGGAGACTTCTGGTTTTCAGATTCAGCTCACACAGGTTCCAAGAAGCGTTCAACAATTTTCCATGCACCAATCGTTGCAGCTCCAATTGCAGTTCTAGTTAACCTACCTGCAAAGAAGGACATCTACCTTTCTT
>DAISII010000091.1:0-4339 GCA_036822115.1 Candidatus Planktophila sp. | reverse complement strand
TCTAGTAACAGTCATAGTTGATGCTGCTTTGGTAGTAGCAACCCCGCTGCTCTTAAAACAATTAATTGATGATGGTGTTATCCCGAAAAATGGCGAAGTAGTTACCAGACTTGCAATCTTTGTAGGTCTGTTAGCAATCGCAGATGCCGGCTTTAACATGCTGGGACGCTACTTCTCCTCTCGAATTGGTGAAGGTTTAATTTATGATCTCCGATCATTGGTCTTTGCCCATGTACAAAAGCAATCGATAGCTTTTTTTACCCGTACTCAGACCGGTGCGCTTATCTCCAGAATTAACTCAGATGTGATGGGCGCTCAACAAGCTTTTACGGCAACGCTGTCAGGTGTTGTTAGCAATGTGGTCAGCCTGGTTTTAGTCAGTGTGACCATGTTGATTTTGTCCTGGCAGATAACCATTTTTTCACTTCTCTTGCTTCCAGTTTTCCTAATCCCAACTAAGTGGGTTGGACGCAGGCTTCAGTCGCTAACTCGCGAGTCTTTTAGCGTCAACGCTGAAATGTCCAGCACAATGACAGAGCGCTTCAATGTGTCCGGTGCGATGTTGGTAGCTTTATACGGAGAACCAGATCGCGAGCGTGAATACTTCAGAAGTCGAGCGCGACGAGTTGCTGACATCGGTATCAAAATGGCGATGCTCAACAGGCTTTTCTTTATCGCGCTCACCAGTGTTGCAGCGATTGCAACTGCATTTGCTTATGGAATTGGCGGCCATTTAGCAATTAAGGGGGGAGTCACAGTAGGAACTCTTCTTGCTATCACAGCCTTGTTAGCACGTTTGTATGGTCCGCTCACTGCACTTTCAAATGTGCGTATCGATGTCATGACATCACTTGTTTCTTTTGAAAGAGTTTTTGAAGTTCTAGATCTTGAACCGATGGTCAAAAACCGTGATGGAGCAAAAGCTCTTGTCACTAAGGAACCGCGCATTGAATTCGACAATGTTGATTTCTCCTACCCACGCGCTGAAGAGATTTCCTTGGCTTCACTTGAATCGGCTGCAAAAGCTGAAACCGTGCAGAGTGGGCAAGTGCTCAGCAATCTTTCTTTCGTTGCAGAGCCAGGAACATTAACAGCGTTAGTTGGTCCATCAGGTGCTGGTAAAACAACTATCAGTGCTTTGTTGCCTCGACTCTACGATGTCACCAGTGGTGCGATTTCTATTGATGGGCACGACATTCGCGATCTAACACTTGAATCTTTGCGTGATTCAATCGGTGTCGTCATGCAGGATGCGCACTTGTTCCACGAATCGATTGCAGAAAATCTTCGCTATGCAAAGCAAGATGCGACACCCGCAGAAATGCAGACTGCTTGTGAAGCCGCGCAAATCTGGAATCTGATTGAGTCTTTGCCCAATGGCCTAGACACAATGGTGGGTGAACGTGGTCATCGCCTGTCTGGTGGTGAAAAGCAACGACTTGCTATTGCACGATTATTGTTGAAGTCTCCGGCGGTTGTAATCCTTGATGAAGCAACAGCGCATTTGGATTCCGAGAACGAACAGCTTGTACACGCAGCCCTTCAGACCGCACTAAAGGGTAGAACGAGCATTGTTATCGCTCACCGACTGAGCACTGTGCGTGAGGCTGATCAAATCCTGGTTCTCGAAAAGGGTTCGATAGTTGAGCGGGGAAAGCATGATGAACTAGTTGCACAGGGCGGCCTCTATGCAGATCTATATAACAGACAAGATTTAACGGGTGCGGCGAATCAAGATTCGCCCGTAGATAACTAAGCCTCCAAAAAATATCCATTGCAAGGCGTATGCCATGTGGGGACCATCGCTTAATTCAGGAAGTTGGGCTGTTACCTCTGGAGTGAGGGATGCTTCGGATCCAGACAATAGATCTATGTAAAACTTTTCAGTATTTAACTGGGATTGTGCATTAAGTTCTGAAACGAGTCCTTCACCTTTGCCAGGTAGTGCAAAAAATGAACCACGAGGTAGAGATGAATCCAGACGTAGTCGACCAGTGATTGATACCTCGCCTTGTGGCAAAGCGGTTACGACTGGAGCAGTCGTTGCTGTAGCACCTGCCTTGACCCAGCCGCGATCAATCCAGAAGTTTTTGTTGTTGTTTGCTCTAAATAGAGTAAGAACTTCGTATCCGTACTTGCCGTCGTGATAGCGATTCCGGAGCAAGATTTGTTTCTCAGTATCGAAAACGCCAGCAACCGAAACAGTTTGCCATTCGTAATCAGATAAATTCCCTGTCACTGCGCCAAGTTCAATAGGTGATTTGGCTATGCGTTCTTCTATTACAGCGTTACGAGCATGTCGATCAACGCCACGGTGGTACTGCCATTGCGAACCCCAGAGACAAAAAACAATCAAAAGTAGTGCGATAACTGTTTTAAAAAGAGCCCACGGCTCTTTAGTTTTTTGTGGTGCGGTCATTGTTAATCGAGAGCGAGCGGTTTATCTTCAACTACATCAGCACCGCGAGTAACAGTTTCGCGACCTGCGTTTGCGATGACAACTGCGAAATAGGGCAAAGTCACAGCGCCTAATAGAGCAAACCAACGATATGGACTTGGCAAAATAACGGTCAAAATAAAGCAAGCGGTGCGGATCATCATCGAAATGAAATAGCGCTTTTGGCGACCAGCTTGATCACGAGTAAGTGCGCTTGGAGCACTCGTGATGTCATAAATCTTCTTCTCTTTGGCCATGTGAGCAAGGGTAGTGCTCGGCGCGCACCTTTGCTTCTTTTGTTTACTCAAAGGTAGCCACTAGGTTTTGACCATGAGTTCTATAGCCTTAGTCACAGGCGGAAATCGCGGAATCGGATTAGCAATCGCACACTCCCTTAAAGCTGCTGGCCATGATGTTGTTGTGACCTATCGCAGCGGTTTGGCCCCAGATGGATTCAAATCTGTGCAGATGGATGTAACCAGAACCGAAAGCGTTGATGCAGGATTTGCCTCAATTGAAGAGCAATGGGGAGTACCAGAAGTTATCGTCGCAAATGCTGGCATCACAAAAGATGGCCTTGTTATGCGAATGAGTGATGAAGATTTTGAATCCGTGATCGATGCCAATCTCACTGGCGCATTTCGAGTGGCTCGCCGTGCCACTAAGGGCTTGCTGAAATTAAAGCGCGGCCGTTTGATCTTTGTGGGCTCCGTGGTCGGATCTGTAGGTTCTGCCGGACAAGTGAATTATTCATCCTCAAAAGCGGGCTTGGTAGGAATGGCACGTTCTTTTGCGCGCGAACTTGGAAGTCGAAGCATCACAGCAAATGTGATTGCACCCGGCTTTGTTGAAACAGATATGACTGCAACACTGGATGAAAAACGTCGCAGCGAAATTGCGGGATCCGTTCCGCTTGGGCGTTTTTGTACAGCAGAAGAAATTGCCGATGTCGTAACCTTTATTGCATCTTCACAAGCAAGCTATATTTCTGGTGCTTTAATTCCAGTTGATGGCGGATTAGGAATGGGACATTAAATGGGGATACTCGAAGGCAAAAAGATTCTTGTAACTGGCGTACTAACCGATGCCTCAATCGCATTTCATATTGCTCGCCTTGCCCAGGAGCAAGGTGCTGAAGTTATCTTGACCGGTTTCGGTAGAGCGCTTTCCTTGACTACTCGTATCGCCGGTCGTTTGCCAAAACCATGTCCGATCATTGAATTAGACGTAACAAGTGATGCAGATTTAGCGGCACTCGAGTCACGTGTGCGGGAACATTTTCCAGAAGGCTTAGATGGCGTTGTGCATTCAATTGGCTTTGCACCAGAGGCAGCACTTGGTGGAAACTTTTTGCACACACAATGGGAAGATGTTGCTACCGCAATTCAAGTCTCTGCGTTTTCGCTTAAGTCCCTAACAATGGCGGCACGTCCATTATTTAATGGTGGTGGATCGGTGGTTGGCCTTGATTTTGATGGTCAGGTTGCTTGGCCAAAGTATGACTGGATGGGCGTTGCTAAAGCTGCATTGGAATCAACATCTAGATATTTAGCAAAAGATCTTGGAGCAGAAAACATTCGCATCAACTTGGTTGCTGCTGGTCCTATCCGCACTATTGCTGCTAAATCGATTCCAGATTTCGAACGCTTTGAACATCTCTGGGATGAGCGTTCTCCGTTGAAATGGGATGTCAATGATCCTGTTCCGGCAGCGCAAGCAGCGGTTGCTCTTTTGTCAGATTGGTTTCCTAAGACAACGGCAGAGATCATCCATGTTGATGGCGGATTCCACGCAATGGGCGGGTAGTTCTCGCACCATTTAACGCTCGATTTCACCTTTTCACCCCTGTACGGGTAATCTTTGCCCCAGACCAGTGGCGTTACAACCACTGCAAGAGGAGTT
>DAISII010000090.1:0-4390 GCA_036822115.1 Candidatus Planktophila sp. | reverse complement strand
CTAATGAACTCCTTTTCACTGGAGACACAATCGATGCCGAAGAGGCATTACGTATTGGATTGATCAACAAGGTTGTACCTGAAGAGGAATTACATAATGAAGTCAAGGCACTTATAAAGAAGATTGCACCTACTCCGCTTTCTACATTACGTCTAACAAAAATTGGTCTGATCCGGGCACAAGAGGCGATCGGTATTCGCCAAGCTATTAACGCCAATATGGATGTTTCAGCGATTCTTAACGGAAGCGACAGCGCTGAGCAAAAAGAGTTTGATGACATAGTTCGTAAAGAAGGGCTCAAGCAAGCACTAGCTTGGCGCGATGCACGATTTGAGGAAAGCCTCGGAGACAAGGGAAAAGGGAAATAATGAGTAAGCAATCAATCAAAGCAGCGATAACACGCGGCAATTCACCCGTTGAGATCGCACAAGTAGATCTTGATGCCCCAAAGGCAGGAGAAATCCTCGTACGCATCGCTGCCGCAGGCGTCTGCCACTCAGATGTACACCTTGCCGATGGAAACCTAGGTACAACACGTTGGCCAATCATCTTGGGACATGAAGGTGCGGGCGTTGTCGAAGAGGTAGGCGCGGGAGTTGCAAATGTGAAGGTAGGCGATCGAGTTGCATTCAACTTCGTCCCGCCATGCCGCCAATGTAAGGAATGCATCGCAACACGATTTAATCTGTGTGAAGTTGCGGGAGAACATGCATACACAGGAAATCTTCTTGATGGAACATCACGGCTGCATGAAAAGGATGGAACAGAGCTTCGTCACTTCAACTTTGTCTCATGCTTTGCTGAAAAAGCAGTCGTGCCTGCAGGTTCTGCGGTTCCAGTTCAAGCTGATGTACCACTGTGGCAAGCAGCTTTGCTTGGTTGCGGCGTGATGACAGGAATTGGTGCAGTTCGAAACGCCGCTAAGGTTCAAATTGGTGAAACTGTTGCGGTAATTGGATGTGGAGGTGTTGGGCTTCAAGTTGTCGCTGGTGCCCGTCTTGCTGGAGCGAGCAAAATCATCGCTGTCGACATGCAACCTGCAAATCTTGAGCGTGCTCGTAAACATGGTGCAACTCATGTTGTTGATGCCTCTAAGAAGAATGTAGTCGCGGATGTAATGGCGATTGTTCCTGGTGGAGTAGACCATGCATTTGAAGTGGTTGGTCGTCCAGAAACTATCCGCACCGCTTGGGATGTCATACGTGCTGGAGCTACAGCAATCGTTGTCGGTTTAGCACCGCGTGGCGTCGAGGTTTCAATTCCTGCAATTGAGTTTCTCTCCGAAAAGGGTCTGAAGGGAAGTCTCTATGGATCAGCAAATGTTCCAGTTGAACTTCCTCAAATGATTGCTATGGCTGGTGAGGGTCGTATCAATGTCGCAGATGTTGTTTCACATGTGACAGATCTAGATGGGATCGAGGCAGCCTTTGAGCGTCTACGTAAGGGCGATGGAGCTCGCACACTCGTTGTAATTGATCCATCGATTGCAGGTTCTCTTGAAGGAATTACCCGAGCCTAAATATGAAAAAGATTCGGGATTTCTTCAACCAAGGTGGCCTGGCGCTATTTGTCCTGGGCCGAATCCTTGCTGGAATTCCAATTGTTATCGCTCTTTCTGTTTTGGTATTTGTGGCGACTCAGGCATTGCCCGGTGATGCTGCCGTTGCCTATCTAGCCAACACGGCAACGCCAGAACGTCTTGAACTGATTCGCCAAGAATTGAATCTGGATGATCCTATTTGGATTCAATATCTGCAATGGGCAGGTGGAGCACTCCAGTTTGATTTTGGTACAACTTTAACTGGTGAAACTGAAGTCACAACACTTCTCAAAGAGCGAATTCAAAACACCTTAATCTTGATGGCATCTTCTGGAATAGTTGCAATTCCTCTATCTATTGCAATCGGCGTATACGCTGCAGTTAGAAGAGGAAAACTCTTTGACAACTTAACCTCTCTTGTAACCTTAATCCTTGCGGCATTACCTGAGTTTGTTGTCGCAATCTTTGTGGTTTTCCTGCTTGCGACAAATGTTTTCCAAATTTTTCCAGCAATCGCATTTGTTGATCCAGGCACATTGGCTTGGAGTAATCCAATGGCCTTAGTCCTGCCATCATTGACTTTAGTTCTAGCTGTTACGCCATACGTTTCTCGAATCATGCGTGGCTCCATGATTGAAGTCATGGAATCTGAATACATTCAGATGGCTCGCCTAAAGGGATTGTCTGAACGAACAGTCATTATTCGTCACGCTCTTCCTAACGCGATTGCGCCAACAATTCAGGTAATAGCATTGCAATTAGCTTGGCTTGCCGGCGGTGTTGTTGTTGTTGAAGCCGTTTTTGCATACCCAGGTATCGGTACCATCATGATTGATTCCGTAAAGGGTCGAGATCTTCCTATAGTGCAGGCCATCACCTTGATGATTGCTGCTCTTTATGTCGTTCTAAATATCCTCGCAGATATCGGAACCATCCTCTCCACACCACGACTTCGCACCAAGTACGCCCGCAAAAACGACACATCAGATGTCTTTGCCGCGATGGATGGTGATGAATAATGACTAAGAAAATCAAGCCTAGATCACAAATGAGAGTCATGCTGGGCCTCACATTTAAGCAACGGTATGCAAAAATTGGCGCCGTACTAGTTGGCCTCATTATCGCAATTGCTGTATTTGGACCACTGTTTGCACCACATACCTTTGATGAATTTATCGATGCTCCTAATGCAGGTCGCACCGATCAGCTTTTACTTGGCGCGGATTACTTAGGTCGCGATGTTTGGTCACGATTCTTGTTTGGCGGTCGAACAATTATCGGACTTTCATTTGTGTCCACTGTTCTGGGTGTTGGCTTAGGTCTTTTCATTGGTTTATTTGCAGCCTCTGCCAAACCTCGCACCGATAGCTTGATTATGCGCGGCAATGACATTCTGCTTGCATTTCCTCAAATAGTTTTTGTTCTCTTGGTTGTTTCAGGCTTTGGTACCAGCATTTTCTTAATCGCCGTGACCGTTGGATTTACCCATGCACCCCGAACTGCGCGAATCATTCGTGCAGCAGCAGCTGAAGTAATGGAGCGGGACTTCATCAAAGCGGCCATTGCAGTTGGTGAAAAACGAAGAAGAATTATTATCAGCGAACTTCTACCTAATGTAACCTCCCCGCTCTTGGTCGAATTTGGGTTGCGCATGACTTACTCAATCGGACTTGTTGCTGCAGTTTCTTTCTTGGGGCTAGGTTTGCAGCCACCTGCGGCTGACTGGGGATTAATGATCAATGAAAACCGCGGCTCAATGACTGTGCAACCTTGGGCAGTTTTGACTCCTATATTTGCAATCGCAATCTTTACAATCGGCATCAATTTCATTACCGACTCCTTTGCAAAGGTAGCTATCGGTATCGATCGCAAGGGCAAAGAATGAGCGTCGTCAAAGTAGAAGGAGTGGATATCTCGATTACCCGTGGTGGAATCAAGATCGTCGAGAACATATCCTTTGAAATCAAACCTGGAGAAATCCTTGGCCTGGTGGGTGAGTCTGGTTCAGGCAAAACCACAGTATCAATGTCATTGCTTGGACATACTCGCAAAGGTGCTGTCATCGAAGCAGGTTCAATAATTATCGATGGGCATCAGATAGTTGGCGCTAGCGAGTCCGAATTACGCTCCCTTCGAGGCGGAACAATTGCCTATGTTCCACAAGATCCAGGCACCGCACTTAACCCGGGATTGCGTATTGCAAAGCAGATCTTAGAATCTCTTGAAAAACATCTACCTCAACAAGATCATGAAACACACATGGCACGTGTGCGTGAAATTCTTACAGAAGTTGCTTTACCTTCAGATCCAGAGTTCTTAAAGCGCTACCCACATCAACTTTCAGGTGGTCAGCAACAGCGTGTTGCAATTGCAATTGCATTTGCCTGCCGCCCGAAAGTCATTGTCTGTGATGAACCAACAACAGGTCTTGATGTAACTACACAATCCCGTGTTCTCTCAACGATTCGTGAGCTCTGCCGTGAACATGGGGTCGCCGCACTCTATGTTTCTCATGATCTAGCTGTTGTTTCAGAATTGGCCGACAAGGTAGCGGTGATGTATGCAGGTAAGATTGTCGAAAGTGGAAACCGAGATGAAATCTTCTTCCACTCATCACACCCATACACACGACGATTGATTCGTGCGCTTCCAGATATCGCAGGACGAAATCAAATAATTGGTATCTCCGGCTATGCACCTATGCCTTGGGATCGACCATCGGGCTGTGCTTTTGCTCCTCGTTGTGAAGATGCGCAAGCAATATGTTCGCAACAAGCGCCTGTCTTAACTGCACAGTCACCAACTCATACATTGGCATGTCACCGCCATAAGGATGCAACCAAAATTACC
>DAISII010000089.1:1713-4426 GCA_036822115.1 Candidatus Planktophila sp. | reverse complement strand
GGCCAACAATGGCTACAAAGCCCGAACGGAAATCACTCATGGGCTTATTCTCTCATTGATTAACTCCGACAAACTCCACTGCATCTGCCACCGATGTCACGATTTCTGCTGCGCGTTCGCCTATTAATCGATGACAGCCTTCGCTGGTTGGCGAATTAATAGGACCAGGTATCGCCATAACTGGGCGAAATAATTCGGCGGCATCACGTGCTGTTCTAAGTGACCCACTGCGAAAAGCAGCTTCAACCACCAAAGTTGCTTTGGATATCGCAGCGATCAAACGATTACGGGTTAGAAATCTGCTGGGCAATGCTTTATTTCCGGGCATGAATTCGCTAACCATGGCACCTGATTCGCAAATCTCTGAAAACAGCCTTGCGTTTCCGGCTGGGTAATTAACATCAATACCGGAAGCAATCACCGCAACTGTCACGCCTTCGGCAATCAATGCGCCTTTGTGAGCATAAGAATCAATTCCGTAGGCACCACCGCTAATGATTGCCCATTCGCGATCAACAAAACCTGCCGCAAAATCCCCCGCTATACGTGCGCCATAGCTAGTTGGGTTTCTGGTGCCCACGATTGCAAGAGAAGGAATGTGGAGTGCGCCAATGTTTCCCTTAATGATTAAAGCGATAGGTGGAGCAATCAAATCATTTACTTGAACAGGCCAATCATCATCGAAAGGTGTTATCAATCGAACCTGGTGCTGAGCAATTCTTTCTAAAACTTGTTCCCCACTGTGCAGCTTTAGCTCGGCAATCAACTTTTCATACTTAATGCTGTCATAGCCACTATTAAGTAGCTTTTCATAAACATAGATAGCGCTGTTGCTATAAATCTCGCGGGACCAGAATGTGTGCCCACCTTCAATTGCGCTAAACAATGCAGCCCGTGCGATCTGCTCGTTCATGCTTCGATTTTTCCGCGCAAGGTATGAGCAGCCATGACATCATCCATAGTTGGTGATGCATTGCCATGTAAGTCGGCAAAGCTCCAGGCGGTCCGAATAATCTTATGAAGCCCACGCGCGGTAATGTGTTCGCGATCGAGTTCATCATGAAGAAAATTCATGGCAGCACGTTCTGGTTGAAATTCAGTGCGCAATGCGCGGGCAGGAATGTGCGAATTTAGTGACCATCCCATCCCCGCAAAGCGATGTGCCGCTACCGCGCGCGCGGCGATCACACGATCGCGAATTACCGCGCTACTTTCTCCTAACTGAGTCTTTGCCATATCCACTCGACCAACAGGTTCTACCTGTACCCGCAAATCAATTCGATCCATCAAGGGACCAGAAAGTTTTCCAAGGTATCTGCGCACCTGTTGTGATGTACATGTGCAGTTACGTCCTCGGCCGGTGAACTTTCCACATGGACAAGGGTTTGCCGCCAAAACCAATAAAAACTGTGCCGGAAAAGTTACATTGCCAATACTGCGCGCAATTGTGATTGTTCCTGACTCCAAAGGTTGACGCAATGAATCTAAAACTCCTGGCCCACATTCGGGTGCTTCATCAATGAACAGCACACCGTAATGTGCCAGCGAACATGCACCCGGTTTTATTGCATGCGATCCCCCGCCAACCATTGCAACACGAGTAGTCGTGTGATGCGGCGAAACAATTGGTGCAAGCAATGACAGTGGAGATCGCTGCATAAGTGTTCCGGCAATCGAATGCACCGCCGTTACTTCGAGCGCTTGGGCTATCGAAAGTGCCGGCATAATCGTTGGAATTCTTTCGGCAATCATGGTTTTACCGGCACCTGGCGGTCCAATCAACATGATGTGATGGCCACCTACCGCTGCAATTTCTGCAGCTAAGCGCGCAGCGGGTTGTCCTGCAACATCTGCAAAATCTAAACGGCTATCACTGTGCTCCCATTGCAAATCAAACTCTTGTTCTTGCTGACGCTCACCCGTGCGTAGCCAACGCAACACTTGCTTTAAATGATGCATCGGAACAATGTCCATGCCTTGCATCAACTGCGCTTCTTTGAGATTTTCAGCTGGTACAACGGCAGTTGTTACACCAGCCTTAAATGCTGCGATCAACGCCGGCAAAACTCCACGTACTGATCGAATTCGACCATCTAAGGAAAGTTCGCCAAGAAAAACAATGTCAGCAATCTTTTCTGCAGGTACCGTTTCATGTGCCGACAGCAAAGAAATACAAATTGCTAAATCAAAACTAGATCCACTTTTTGGCAGCCATGCTGGTGATAAAGAAACTGTGACTTTGCGATTAGGCCATACCTCGCCACAATTAACTATTGCGCTGCGCACCCGATCTCGGGATTCAGATAACGCCGCATCGGGCAATCCCAACAATGAATATCCAGGCAACCCATCAGCAATATCTACTTCGACTCCAACAACATGGCCATCTAAACCCAGCAATGCCACCGATTGCGTTTGGGCCAGGCTCATAACAAGTTAGTTCGATATTCAATGGAAGGTGTTCCATCGATTGCAATTAATACCGCCGCTACATCTATTTGATAATCGCATCCCAAACAACCATGAGTTGCAAGCCAAGCCAACGCTAAACGTTGCATTCGATGTGCTTTGTCCCGGTTGATTGCCTCAAAGGGATGGCCAAAGGCCACAGAGCTGCGGGTTTTAACTTCGATGAATGAAAAGACACCCGAAGCATTGAGAGCAACGATGTCTATTTCGCCTTCGCGGATTCGCCAATTGCGTTCGATGACTT
>DAISII010000089.1:0-1703 GCA_036822115.1 Candidatus Planktophila sp. | reverse complement strand
GTTGGTAACTGCTTGCTCGCCAAAAGCGCCGATTTGCTGTTTATTTTTTGTGTGCATGGTGAGGCACGATAAATACACCCACCGATGCTTTAGAACATCGCTGCTTTACTTGTGGATGAGCGCTGCCACATTGGCAAAAGAGGTGCGATGTTGCACGCATGGACCGTGCTCATTGAGCGCTTTAGTGTGCGCGGGGGTGATGTATCCCTTGTGACCAGCAAATCCATACTGAGGAAAATCAAGATCCATCTCACGCATAATGCGGTCTCGCGTTACTTTTGCAATGACAGATGCTGCACTTATCGAAACTACAACTTGATCGCCCTTCCACACTGCCAAATTTGGAACACCTAATCCTTCGATCGCATACCCATCAGTTAAAACATATGCAGGAACAACTTCTAACCCCTGTACTGCTCTGCGCATTCCATCAAGATTTGCGGCATGCACGCCACGTGAATCTACTTCTGCTGCCGGAACAATTACGACGCTGACAGATGCAGCAATGCTTTGAATCAATTCAAAGACTGCATCACGTTTGCTTTCTGGAATCTCTTTTGAATCTCGCACCACCGCTAACTCAGCTGCGAATGGATCATGCAACACAACCGATGCAATCACTAAGGGACCAGCACATGCTCCGCGACCAGCCTCATCAACACCTGCAATCGGTGAGATTCCAGCACTAGTTAATAACTGCTCGATAACCTTCATCAGGTTACTTTTTTAATACATCCACTTTTGGCACATATGTAATGTTTTTAAATGGCCAAATAATGGCAACAACTCGGCCAGTCACTCGCGATAGCGGCACAAATCCCTTGTTGATATCTTCTTGGTGATAACGAGAATCCGCACTTGCGCTGCGGTGATCGCCCATTACCCAGAGCTTGCCTTTAGGTACAGTCACATCAAATTTCATTTCAGATGGCTTGTTGCCTGCAAAAATATATGGTTCGGTAACTTCGACATCGTTAATTGTTAAGTTGCCGCTCTTTGTACAACACACAATGTGATCCCCCGCGACACCAATTACACGCTTAACTAAGTACTGCTTGGCAGGGTTAGGTAGCACGCCCACTGCGACAAGTGCGCCTTTAGCCTTGGCAACGAATTGGTTTGTTCCGTAATCGGTGATTTGAGGTAACCAATTATCAGGATCGCGAAATACAACAACGTCGCCGCGATTAATGTTTTTGGAGAGAAATGGAAGCTTGTTAACAGCTACGCGATCTTTGACTTGTAGAGTATTTTCCATCGACCCTGAAGGGATATAGAAAAACTGCACTAAAAAAGTTTTGATTAATAGTGAGACAACAAGTGCAACAACTACTAAGACTGGGAGCTCTTTAAGGAGCGATCCCTTATTGCGCATTGAAGAAATTATTCAGCTTTTGGAGCTTCTTCAGTTTCAGACACAACTTCTGTAGTTGTAACTTCAACTGGAACCTCTGCCACAGCAACCTCTGCTACTGGCTCGGACACAACTGGAACCTCGGACACAGCCTCAATAGTCTCTGGCGCGGACACCTCTGCCACAGCTTCCTCAATTATTGGTTCGGACACTGGTGTAGAAAGAATTCCATCGCCGTAACCTTCAACGCCATCGCGCTTTTCGCGAATCTTTGCAGCCTTACCGCGTAGGTCACGTAGGTAGTACAGCTTGGCGCGACGTACTTCGCCCTTCTTTACTAACTCGATCT
>DAISII010000088.1:0-4504 GCA_036822115.1 Candidatus Planktophila sp. | reverse complement strand
ATGTCAGAGAAGCAAAGCTCTGCGTGGTCGCCGAGCTCACGTGAGATACAACGTCGCCAATCCAGGCGTGCGGTAAGCCGCAAGCAAGCAGGTATTGCTGCGGCTTCTTCTATTTTTGTGCTTGGAACCCTGACACTAATTCTTGTTACATCACCGGGCTGGGAAACCGTTAAAACAACTTTCTTTGATATCGAATATGGAAAAGAAGTATTCCCGACAGTAATCAAGGGCCTTTGGATCAATTTGCAGCTTACTTTTATTGGCGGTGCAGCGATTGGTGTAATTGCACTTGGTTTAGCGTTGCTGCGAACAACAAAGTCGCCGGCACTGACTCCCTTTAGATTTTTAGCAACCGCCTACGTTGATATTTTCCGTGGCGCACCACTTATCTTGATTATTTTGCTAGTTGGTTTTGGAGTACCGGCACTTGGGCTGAAAGGTGTTTCGAGCAATGTAATTTTCTTGGGAACAGTCGCAGTTGTACTTACTTATTCGGCATATGTTGCCGAAGTTATCCGTAGCGGAATTTTATCGATTCATCCCAGTCAGCGAGCAGCAGCCAGATCTTTGGGATTGACTTCGGGTCAAACAATGCGCTTTGTTGTTTTACCGCAAGCAATCCGTCGTGTTGTGCCACCACTGCTAAATGACTTTGTTTCGCTACTTAAAGACACAGGTTTAGTTTCAATTCTTGGCGTTACAGATGCTGTGCGTGCCGCACAGATCAACGCAAGCCGTACCTTTAATTACACACCCTATGTAGTTGCTGCGATTTTATTCTTGCTCATCACGATTCCGATGACCCGGTATACAGATCGCGCCATCAGACAGCGCACCAGTGCTCAGAATTCAGAAGGTGCGATCTAATGAGCAATGTTTTAGAGCTAGTCAATATTCGCAAATCTTTTGGAACCGAGCTTGTGTTGAATAATCTTTCCTTAGTTGTTCCTGAACACACAGCTACTGTATTGATTGGCGCATCAGGTTCAGGTAAATCCACCTTGCTTCGCTGCATAAATCTGCTGGAATCAATTGATGATGGACAGATTTTCTTAGACGGTGATGAAATCTCTGATCCCTTAATCAACGTGGATGATGTGCGCCGGCGTTTGGGGATGGTTTTTCAATCATTTAATCTTTTCCCCCACAAAACAGTTTTAGAAAACATCACCTTGTCGCCAATAAAGGTGCATGGCAAGAGCAAAGATGAAGCGAACACAGCAGCTCTTGAATTGCTAAAGCGCTTTGACCTTTCAGATAAAGCTGATCAATACCCTGATCGCCTAAGCGGGGGACAGCAACAACGCGTTGCAATTATTCGTTCATTAGCTGTAAATCCTCGCTTGTTATTGCTTGACGAAGTTACATCTGCCCTTGATCCAGTTTTAGTCAACGAAGTACTAACGGCTGTTCGCGATCTAAAGAGCGATGGCATGACGATGGTCTTGGCAACGCACGAGATGGGGTTTGCTACTCAGGTAGCCGATGAAGTTTGCTTCCTGGAGTCCGGAAACATCATCGAGCGTGGAACGGCAGATCAAGTACTGCACAACCCTCAGAATCCGAAGACTCAAGAGTTTTTAAAGCGCGTGCATCAGGCTGGCCGATTGTAGAATTGACAGATACCCCCGGGGGTATAGTAATTTTACCTTAGTTAATCAACTAAGGAGAAAAAGATGTGCTCACGCGTTACATGTCATGTGTGTCAGAAGCCAACGTGGTCTGGTTGTGGCGAACATATTGAAGCTGCACTAGCTGGCGTTGCAGAAGCAGATCGCTGTAAGTGCTGAAAATGGCGACGAAAAAAATCACTCATGTCCTATCTGATGAAGAACAGATTGCGGCAATTGCAAAGAGAATAAAACGCGCTCAAGGACAGCTTGGCGCAGTGGCCCGAATGCTTGAAGAAGGTCGCAGCTGCGATGAAATTGTGATTCAAATGTCAGCGGTCTCAAAGGCTGTAAACACAGCTGCCTTCACATTGATTTCAGCGAGCCTCAAAGAGTGCCTTGTTGAAGGTAAAAACAATTCTGAAGCGGTAACGGCACAGTTACAAAAACTATTCTTAAGTCTTGCGTAAGGAGATTTCATGAAAAAAGTATTTGCTTTAATCTCTTCCCTGTTACTTCTTGTAGGTTGTTCAACTAGCACGGCGGGAGCCACAAACATGAATGTTTTAGATTTTTCAAAGAAGATTACCGAATCAGGTGTTGTGATTTTAGATGTGCGCACTCCAGGTGAATATGCCGAGGGATATATAGAAGGTGCTCGAATGATTGACTTTCAGGGCGGTAGTTTTGAGACAGAAATCGCGTCTCTCGACAAGAACGCAACGTACGCCGTCTACTGCAGAAGTGGCAATCGTTCTGGCCAAGCCGTCAAGATCATGCAGGATGCTGGATTCCTTAATCTATTTAACCTTGAAGGTGGAGTCATCGATTGGGCAAACCAAGGAATGCCGCTCGTAAGTAACTAATGAGAATTGTTGTTATTGGTGGAGTTGCTGGTGGAATGTCTGCTGCAACGCGGCTACGTCGTCTGAATGAAAAAGCAGAGATTATTGTCTTAGAAAAAAGTGGACATGTTTCATATGCAAACTGCGGCTTGCCTTATTACGTAGGCGGAGTTATTGAAGAGGAAAAGGATCTGCTTTTACAGACCCCAGCATCACTTCATGCTCGCTTCCGTCTAGATGTCCGAGTGAACACCGAAGTACTTGCAATTAATCCTGCTAAAAAGACAGTAGCTATAAAGAATCTTCTAAATGGCGAAACCTCAGAACTTGATTACGACAAGTTGATCTTGAGTCCTGGTGCATCACCTGTTGTCCCACCAATTCCTGGCATTGAACGAGGAATGACTCTCCGCACCGTCGAAGATGTAGAAAAGATTGCAGCCAGTGTTGGGAAGAATCCAGCAAGTGCAGTCGTAATCGGTGGCGGTTTTATTGGTGTGGAAATTGCAGAGAACTTAATTCATCGCAAGATTCCAACCGCTTTAGTCGAAGCAACACATCAAGTATTGATGCCGTTGGACCCAGAATTAGCAACATTGGTTGCACAGGAGATGAGAGCACACGGAGTCGATCTACGACTTGGCGCGAGCGTCGTAAAAATCAATACTGATTCAGTTGAACTTTCAAATGGTGAAGTTTTGCCAGCCGAGATCGTTATCTTGGCGATTGGCGTGCGCCCCGAAATTGGATTAGCAAAAGCAGCTGGTCTTGAAATCGGAGTTCGTAATGGAATCAAAGTTGATGATTTCAATCGCACCAGTAATCTTGATATTTACGGGGTAGGAGATGCAGCCGAAAAGACCGATGCACTTGATGGAAGCGCGACCTTAGTTCCGCTAGCCAATTTAGCTAATCGTCATGGACGTGTTGTTTCAGACCACATAAATGGTTTAACAGTTCGTCCTGTTAAAACAATTGGTACTGCGATTGTAAAAGTGTTTGACTTAATGATCGCAACAACAGGTTGGAATGAAAAAAGATTGAAGGCGGCAGATCGTCCTCACCAATCAATTCATATTCACCCAAACTCACATGCTGGTTACTACCCAGATGCAAAACAAATGACACTAAAATTAATCTTTGATCCAAAAACAGGTGAAATTCTTGGTGCACAAGGTGTCGGAATCGAAGGTGTTGATAAGCGAATCGATGTAATTGCAACTGCAATGCGTGGTGGAATTACAGCACCTGAACTTGCAGACCTTGAACTTGCATACGCGCCACCATTTGGTTCAGCTAAAGATCCTGTAAACATGCTCGGCTACGTAGCTGAAAATGTGCTGTCAGGATTGAGCAAAGTTGCGCAGTGGCATGAGATTGATGAGTATCGTGAAAAAGGATTTGAGTTACTTGATGTTAGATCAGAAGCTGAGTGCGGACGCGGAATCATTCCAGGTGCGATCAATATCCCGGTAGATGAAATTCGTGATCGTTTTGCTGAATTGACGAATAAGAATCTTTTAGTCAACTGCCAAGTTGGCCTACGAGGACACACGGGTTCGATGCTTTTAAGAGAGCTTGGCTTTAATGCAGTAAATCTTGATGGTGGATATCTAACGTGGATTAACTCGCCCGCTGGAACTAGTGAGAAAAGAGAAGTACATGTGTAGCAGAACGACTTGTCGTAAATGTGGAAAGCCTTCCTGGTCAGGCTGTGGCCAGCACATTGAAATTGCGCTCAAAGGGGTGGCAAAGAAGGATCGCTGCCAGGGTCATGCCAACGACCCCAAAGAGCCCGGCCTCTTCAGCAAAATTTTCGACAAAAAGGGGTAAACACCCTCAAATTTCCGCTCACTTGCAAGCAAACGTCACCAAATCGTTACCTGAATCTCCTATTAAATGAGCGTACTGGCGCGTAGATTTCCAAGCGTCCAAAGGCTTTGTCCCCTCAAAACCTTATGACCTTCGAAGGCTCAACATAAGAGAAAAGGACAATGATGTCAGATCTAAATAATGGCATTTCCCGCCGCTCAGTACTTAAGGGTGCTG
>DAISII010000087.1:0-4509 GCA_036822115.1 Candidatus Planktophila sp. | reverse complement strand
ACAAGTAGGGTTCGATTATGTCAGAACACACACGGGTAGATGAGTTTCTAACCTCCTTACTCGCCATCTGCAAACCACTTGAACCATTTGAAATGCCGTTACTTGATGCGCATGGTGCAACTCTTGCCGAAGATATTTACGCGGGTGAGCGATTGGTTTTGCGCTCAGGTACCCGTATTCGCTCGACCCAGATTGGCTTAGCCGCATCGATAGGTCGCGATCATCTGCCAACTCGTCCGCATCCACGTGTTGTAGTTCTATCTGCAGGCCCCGACTTAGTTGAGCCAGGCCAACCGTTAAAAAATGCTAGCGATGAGTACGAAACAAACTCTTGGCTGCTAACAACCGCGGTTCGCGAAGTAGGTGCAGTTGCATATCGAGTTCATTCAATTCCAGATGATGAAGCACAATTGCAAAAGGTCATTGAGGATCAATTAGTGCGTGCAGACCTAATCATCATCAGTGGAGAACGAAATGATGATTCATTTGATTTGATCTCCCGCACACTTGCTGGCCTTGGGGCAATCACCACCGTAGATTTGGCGATCGAAGCAAGCGGTCGCCATAACTTTGGAACAATTGGTCCGGATAACACACCAGTTGTGACTCTGCCAGGTGATCCAATTGCGGCATACATTTCATTTGAACTTTTTGTTCGCCCAATGATTCGCACAATGTTGGGGGCGGCAACAATTCACCGTCCATCTGTCAAAGCAGCTCTTGAAAAACCAATCGAATCAGCACCTGGAATGCGTTCTTATATTCGCGCGATTTTGGCCGATGACGGAAAATCTGTCACACCTCTTGCCGATCAAGATGAACAATCAACCTTGTCGGATGCAAATGCATTTATTGCAGTTGCTGAAAATGACACAAATATGAAAACTGGCGTCCAGGTAACTGCTGTAGTTCTTGAGCGCCGATATATCTAGTCTCATGAGCACTGGCTGGCCTATACATTTAGAAAACGAAGAAATTTTTTTACGGCCATTACGTTTTCGTGATCGCTTGATGTGGAATAAAGTACGAGCAGAAAATCGTGATTGGCTTTCGCCCTGGGAGGCAACAATCCCTGCAATCAGCCAAGAGAGCTATAAAGAACTACCTTCATATTTGGAGATGGTAAGAATCCTTAATCGGGAAGCACGCAATGGTCGCTCATTTTCCTTTGCAATCTGGCATGGCACAAACTTGATTGGCCAGATATCCCTGGGCGGTGTGATTTATGGAGCAATGCGCGGGGGGCATATCGGGTATTGGATTGATCGTAATTTCGCCAATCGCGGCTATACAACTGCGGCGGTTAAAATCATTACTCAGTACGCATTTGAGGTCCTGAAGCTTCACCGGGTTGAGATAAATCTGAGACCAGAAAACGCTTCAAGTCGACGGGTAGCTGAAAAAGCCGGCTTCATTTTCGAAGGTGACCGTCCTAGGTACCTGCATATCGATGGCCAATGGCGAGATCACATCTGTTTCGTTAAGGAAAATTCTGAGATTAAGTAGTACTTAAATCCCATAAAAGCGCCACCCCTTCCTTTAGATTTATCCATCATGACTTCGGGACTTATCTATATTGCGATCATCGGTATGTGGGTCGCTTATTTTGCACCTCGTTGGATACATGACCGTAATGAATTTTCTGGAAAATCGGTTGAACGTTTTAAAAGCGCGCTACGGGTAGTTGCAGATCAATCTCCACAAACTTTCACGGCTGGTGGAGCAATTCACATAGATCTTGACCGCGAAGCAAAGATTCGTCAGAGTCTTTTGCGTCGAAGAATCATTTTTGCGTTAATCGCTTTTTCACTCATCACAACATTGGTAGGTGGAGTTATGAATACGATGCCATTTATTTACGCCGCGGTTCCATTATCTGCAATGTTAATTTATGTCGCAAATGTTCGTCGACATGTCATTGCTGATCAATTGCATAAGCGCCGTGTAACACAGCTTCACCGCCGCAGCTCTGGTGTTTCGGCAACCAACTTAGCCGAAGTTATGCAGCCAAAGCCAAGTACAGAACATTGGATTCCTCTATCTGAACGCGAACTAAAAGGTGTTGTCATTTTGCCTAAGGGATCCGCAGCGGTTCGAAATGCCTGGGAACCAACTGAAGTTCCAGTTCCAACATATGTAAATGCCCCAAAGGCCGTTACCGCTAAGCGTGTAATTGATCTGACAACACCTGGTCAATGGAGTGAAGAGCAAGAACTCCTCGAGCGTGAAGCACTCGCCGCTGCCTCGCCATCTCGTGATCAAATCTTTGATCAACAATTAGCTGATGAAGCAGTAGAACGCTTAAATAATTCTCGCGCTGTCAACGAATAATTAAATCCACGATTCAAACCACATGCGAAGGCGCCAATCTTCGTAGGTAATAACTTGCGCCGTAAATAAAGGGATGAAATACAGGAAACACAGCACAATCACGGCAAACAAACCCCCCACAATTGATTGCGAAACAACTGGTTTCAAACCACTACCCAGTAATAATTTAGCGCAGTAAACAATTGCTAAAATCAAAAATGGTTGAATAACAATTGCATAGAAAGTAAATACCGTGCGCTGCTGCATCGCAAACCACGGTAGATAACCTGCTGCAAGGCCAATAACAATAATGGTTGCTGCTGCATCAATTCGATGATGTATTAATGTCTTTATCCAATATCCAATGACAACTGCCAATGCAATTGTTCCCACCCACCATAAAATTGGAGTACCTAAAGCTAGAACTTCTTGAGCGCAATCCTTTGCACCACACTCTTTTGGAGCGGCATAGAAAAAGGAGGTTGGTCGTCCCATTATTAACCAGCTCCAGGGATTAGCCTGGTAAGGATGTGTTTGAGTTAATCCTGTATGAAAGTTCAGCATTTCAGAGTGATAGTGAAGCCATGACAACAATGGATTTGTTGACCACTGTCGACTCCAACCGCGGTCAGAAATAAACCATCCGGTCCAGGTAAGCAGGTACACAAGCACCGGTAGCACTCCATATTGCGCAAACTTTGCGGCAATTGGCTTTACGGATCTCCTGATGTCCTGCGCAACCAAGATTCGATATACCGCTATTAATCCAACTACGGCCACAAAATAAATAGCACTCCATTTGCATCCAATAGCAAATCCAAAGGCAATTCCTGCCCAAATGTGCCTGTTGCGATGCCACAAGAAAATTCCTAGTACAGTAAAAAAAGTTAAGAATAAATCTAACAGCGCAGTACGTGAATGAACTAGCAATAATCCATCCAACGCCATCAACGCTGCGCCCAACGCTGTTAACAGGGGCGAATAAAACAGAACATGCACTAAACGGGCAAAGAGCAGAATTAAGAGGGTTCCAAACACAGCAGAAGCAAAGCGCCAGCCAAATTCAGTATCACCAAACAACTGAATTCCGCTTGCTATGAGCCATTTGCCAACAGGGGGATGAACTATGAATTCGGGGTTAGTGCCATCAATCTCAACTCCATATTTCAGAAGATCTCGTGCGCCGTCGACGTAATAAACCTCGTCAAATACAAGGCCCTTAGGTAATCCAAGATTGATGACCCGAAGTACAAAAGATGCAAGAGCAATCAGGATCGGAGCAATAACGGCCATAGGACAAGAGTATGGGCGTTTGCTCATAATTACTGAGAGGATTACCCCATGACGCTCATCTTGGCAGCTACCCCTTTGGGAAATCCTGGAGATGCAAGCCCTCGATTAAAAAATGCAATAGAAAGCGCTTCAATTATTGCTGCAGAAGACTCTCGTCGCTTTCATCGTTTATGTGCCGATATTGAAGTCACCTTTACTGCACGGGTACTTTCCTTCTTTGAAGGTAATGAGGAAGATCGCACCCGCGAATTAATTTCCGAACTAAAGAGTGGTGCAACCGTGCTGGTTGTTTCAGATGCCGGAATGCCAACAATTAGCGATCCGGGTTTCCGCTTAATGCGAGATGCAATCGCTGAAGGTATTGAAGTTTCAGTTATCCCAGGCCCAAGTGCGGTCACGATGTCTGTTGCGTTATCAGGTCTTCCTACAGATCGTTTTTCATTTGAAGGCTTTCCACCACGTACAGCTGGGGCACGATTGGCAACATTTGAAAAACTTAGATTTGAAGAGCGCACTATGGTTTTCTTTGAAGCACCACATCGTTTAGCTGATTCATTAATTGATGCCGTTGATATCTTCGGTGCAGAACGACTGGGTGCTATCTGCCGCGAAATGACAAAACGATATGAAGAAACCATCAGAGGCACACTTGGTGAACTTTCCGCATGGGCAACAAGCAATGAAGTCCTTGGCGAAATCACAGTTGTAATTGCTGGCGCAGTTACTGATTCGGCAGCCTTGACCGCTGCAGATATGGTGGGCCGGGTTCGCGAATTTGAGGCTGCAGGCATGGATCGAAAATCAGCTATTGCAACCGTTGCGGAAGAGTTTGGCATCGCAAAGCGTCTTGTTTATGCCGCGGTCGTTGATGCCAATAAGATGAGCCAGTGACTAAGTCTTTCTACC
>DAISII010000086.1:0-4652 GCA_036822115.1 Candidatus Planktophila sp. | reverse complement strand
CTTAGTTGAACGACCTCATAGTTCTAACGAGCTCATTTGAGTTTCATATCTTTCATATCCATTCGTTGTAAGTGATACATCTTTGAATTAATTCAGACTAGCTTTCAAGAAACTTCAGAAGTTCCGATACATCGATCGCCCCATCTTGCTCCTTATTATTCATTTTAAGGGCAAAACGAAAAGCGCCTCGACTTATCGCACCTTCTGCACACTTCTTGTGAAGCCAAGCGCCCCGACCAGGAGCACCGCCTTCGATATCTGGAACCAATCTTCCTTCAATCAAAACCACTCGAATCAATGCTGCTGGGTTCGACTTCTTTCGGCAGCCAATGCAGCTACGTACCGGAAAACCTGAATCCAACTGGCTCATGGTACCCAAACTCTGCCCCACAGTCCTAATTTAGATAACTGCGTCTGTAGCAGCAGGCACAACTGTGTCTGGGTGAATATCGATACGCCAGCCAGTCAATCGCGCAGCCAGGCGAGCGTTCTGTCCATCTTTACCGATGGCCAAAGAAAGTTGGTAATCCGGAACAATCACCTTTGCACTGCGTGTAGCAAGATCGGTGATTTCAACTGAACTGACCTTTGCAGGGGCAAGTGCTGCAGCAACAAACTCGGCTGGATCTTCAGACCAATCTACGATGTCAATCTTTTCTCCATGTAGTTCATCCATAACTGCACGTGCACGTGATCCCATTGGACCAATCAACGATCCTTTAGGACTAACACCTGCGCGATGTGTTTTTACAGCAAGTTTTGTACGATGCCCTGCTTCGCGCGCAACCGCCATGATTTCAACGATGCGATCATTAATTTCCGGAACTTCAAATGCAAAAAGTTGTTTGACAAGTGCTGGGTGAGAACGAGACAACATGATTTCAGGGCCCTTTAGACCTTGCTTAACTTCCACAACAAAACACTTAATGCGATCACCGTGGTTATAAACCTCACCCGGTACTTGTTCCTGTGGCGGGATGCGACCTTCGACGCGACCCAGGTTGACGTTAATCATTTTGGGATCGCGACCTTGTTGGACAACTCCCGAAATCACATCTCCGACTGAGGCGGTGAACTCCCCAACGATTTCGGCATCATTGGTTTCGCGCATCTTTAATTTAATAATTTGTCGCGCAGTCGATGTTGCAACACGTGAGAAACCATCAGGTGAATCAACCTCTTCGCTAACCCGAGTTCCGTCTTCACCAAAGATTGGGACCAAGATCGATATCTCACCGGTCTCGCGGTCTAAATGCGCTCTGGCATGACGCTTGGCTGTTTCTGTTTGATTGTAAGCACCAAGAACAGCAACCTCGATCGCATAAATAAGATCTTCAAGATGAATATCTTTTTCAGTTGTTAGGGCAGCTAAAGCTGACATTTCTACATGCATTAGATTTCATCCTTGCGATTGAATTCAATTTCGACATGTGCGCGCTTGATATCTGCAAATGCAACTTCATGGGTCTTCATACGACCCTTAATGTTTTCAATCAAAACTGCCCTAACATCATCAAACTCAGTTAAACGTCCCGAGACTTCGGTGTCATCATTTAATGTTGCTTTAACAATTCTGGTTAGATTTTTTGTCCAGTGGCGCGGCAGAGTAAGTGGGCGCTCGATTCCGGGTGAAGTAACTTCAAGGGTAAAGGCTTCAGTCAATAATGGTGACTCATCAAGAATGGCTGAAATTTCACGGCTAACCACGGTTACCTCATCAAGACTTAGTGGCTGTAGCCCATCGATCATGCAGGTCACAATGCGGTGATTGCCAGGATTGCTTGTAAAGACATCTTCTAGAAAGAAGCCCGCGTTTTCTACAGCAGGTCGAATTGCATCGGCGATTGAATCTTTAAGGGCCATCAATTTCTTCTTTCTATTAAGTTGTGGACTAATTGTAACGCGAACAATTAAAAGGTTGCAATTCCTACCTTAACGATCAACGCCACCGTAACAATTAAGAAGACTTTACGCACCAAGGTTGAGCCACCCTTGATGGCCAAACGTGCCCCGATTACTGCACCCGAAATGTTTGCAACACCCATGATGATGCCGATCTGCCAAATCACAGCACCATTGATTCCAAAAACCATAATCGCACCCACATTTGTGGCGATATTAACTACCTTTGCAATTGCAGAGGCGGTGATGAAGGCATACCCCAGTGAAGCAACCAGAATCAGCATTAAAAATGATCCAGTTCCTGGACCAAAGATTCCATCGTAGAAACCGATGATGACGCCAGCTAGAGCAGCGATTTGCACTCTGCGTTTTGGTAGATGACGCAGATTTTCGAACTTTCCTAAGTCTGGTTTGAACCATGTGTACACCGCAACAACAATGAGTAGCACCAACACCATCGGCCGCATGCTGCTTGTTGGAATCTTTGAGGCAAGCATCGCTCCCCCTGCAGAACCAAGCAAGGCAGGCAGTCCCATTGCAATCAATATCTTTGGATCTGGCTTAATTTGTTTTCTGTATAGCGCCGCTGCCGTCGTCGTTCCAAAAATTGACGACAACTTATTGGTGCCTAGTACTTCTGCTGTATCAGACTTTGGTAGACCAATTAATAATGCAGGTAGCTGAATTAAACCACCACCACCTGCAATTGAATCTATAAATCCTGCAAAGAAGGATGCGGCTAAAAGGAAGAGCGCTGTTGCAATTGTTAAATCGTGAAACACGATTACTTAAGAAGCTCTGCGATCGAAATTACAGCACTTGCAAGCGCAACCTCTTTTTTGTCACCGCTCTTGCGAACACGAACTTCAACATTTCCTTCAGCCAAGGCCTTACCCACAACAACAATGATTGGGTTTCCAATTAACTCGGCATCCTTAAACTTCACACCTGGGCTTGCATCGCGACGATCATCTAGCATGACTGATATTCCCTGTGCTTCTAAATCTGTGCCCAGCTTTAGCGCTGTTTCAAATAACAGATCATCCTTGCCGGCAGCAACAATGTGCACCTTTGCAGGGGCTAATTCTGCTGGCCAGTTAAGGCCGATTTCATCATGAGTTTGCTCAGCAATGGCAGCAACTGCACGCGTAACTCCGATTCCATAGGATCCCATTGTCACAATTTGAGATTTTCCATTGTGATCAAGAACCGTCAAATTAAGTGCTTCTGCATACTTGCGTCCTAGCTGGAAGATGTGGCCGATTTCAATAGCGCGATCAATAACAACCGGTGTTGCGCACTCTGGACATGCATCTCCTGCGCGCACTTCGGCAGCTTCGACATAAGCATCAGGTGTGAAGTCACGACCATTAACTACATTTCGCGCATGTCGATCCTTTTTGTTTGCACCCGTTACCCATGAAGTTCCTGGTGCTACACGTGGATCGGCGTAAACAGTGATGCCAGATTTCTTGGCATCTTGTGGCCCGATGTATCCCTTAACAAGTCCAGGGAACTTTGCAAAATCTGCATCTTCAAATACTCGAAGCTCATGAATTCCGCCAAGGTTTTCTTGGAACCGCTTTAAATCAACTTCGCGATCGCCAGGGACTAAGACTGATACCGCCTTGTTATCTGCCATCAACATCACATTTTTAAGTGTGTTAGCTCCGGTAAATCCCCCACCAAACTTTGCATTGAGTAGCTCAACTAAGGAATCAATCGTTGGTGTATTAGGAGAATCAAAATCTTCTAGTACTGGAGTATGTGAAAAATCTTCGGCATCAACCTTGGTAACCATTGCTTCAACATTTGCGGCAAATCCACAACTTGGGCAAAGAACATAAGTGTCCTCACCTGTAGAACAAGGGGCTAAGAACTCTTCAGACTTAGAGCCACCCATGGCACCTGATACAGCCTTAACAATGTTGTATTTCATTCCAAGACGATCAAAGGTTTTTACATACGCGTCGCGATGGTTTTGGTATGACACTTCAAGCCCAGCATCATCAATATCAAATGAATAAGAATCCTTCATGACGAACTCTCGGCCACGGATAATTCCGCTGCGTGGACGGGCTTCATCACGGAACTTTGTTTGAATCTGATAAATGCTTAATGGCAGATCTTTGTACGAGGAGTATTCGCCCTTAACCATCAAGGTGAACATCTCTTCGTGAGTTGGACCTAGTAGGTAATCCCCACCCTTGCGATCTTGTAAACGAAACAGTGCTGGACCGTACTCTTCCCAACGATTAGTTGTTTCGTACGCTTCACGTGGCAATAGAGCCGGAAAGTTAACCTCTTGAAATCCAGCGTTATCCATTTCTTCGCGAATGACGCGTTCTACGTTTCGAAGCGTAATCACGCCAAGTGGCAGCCATGAATAAATACCTGCTGCAATCCGGCGCACATAACCTGCACGCACTAACAACTTATGACTTGCAACCTCGGCATCTGCTGGGTCATCGCGAAGAGTACGCAGAAATAGCGTAGACATTTTCAACATGAGCGAACCCTACCGAACATCAACTGAAGGTTGCCCTGAAGCAACTCCGGCGGCTTCCATTTCTTCTGCTAAGCGCATCGCTTCTTCGATAAGAGTTTCAACAATTTGTGCCTCTGGCACAGTTTTAATGACCTGACCCTTAACAAATATCTGACCCTTGCCATTTCCTGATGCAACACCAAGATCTGCTTCGCGTGCTTCGCCCGGTCCGTTAACAACACAGCCCATTACTGCAACACGC
>DAISII010000085.1:2650-4678 GCA_036822115.1 Candidatus Planktophila sp. | reverse complement strand
GTAATAAGGAATCCATCCTGACAAAATCTTTCGTGGTTCTTTATCAGCTGCTTGCAAGGGTTGTGAAACTAATGTGATGATTAAAAGTAAAGAAAGCGTGAAGCCAATCCTGCGCTTCATTCTCATTTATCTTCGGATGTAGCTTTATCTTCGGGTGCTGATTTCAGTCCTGCATAAATTTCCTTGCAGGTTGGACAAATTGGGTACTTTTCAGGATCCCGCGATGGAATCCATTTTTTCCCACATAGAGCTTTTACTGATTTGCCAGTGACAGCAGATTCGGTGATCTTCTCTTTCTTCACATAATGAGCGAAGCGATCATGCCCACCATCATCTTCGAGCAGCTCTTCGGTTGGTCGGGTCAGCAGATCGGTGTCACCGTCTGTTCCGATTTTCTTAAAGAGGCCCATGAGGTGGATAAGAATACCTTCGAGCGCCTGAAAAATACGGGTAGAATTCACAAATGAAGGACTTACTACGAACCGAGCACTTGAGTCGCGCAGATGTTGAACTCTTACTATCGACCGCCGCTGAATTTGCTGAGAATCCACTGCGCTCTAGTACCGCGCTGGCACATAAGTCCGTAGCTATTTATATGACCAAACCTTCAACTCGTACCCGTCTGTCATCTGAAACAGCTGTGACCCACCTTGGTGGAACCCCAATTTTTATCCGTGGTGACGAGTTGCAATTGGGGCGGGGCGAAACTATTGCAGACACTGCAAAAATAATTAGCGGCTACTGCAGTGCATTAATAGTTCGTACATTTGCGCAAGCAGATGTTGATCAACTTGGTGCCAATGCATCAATTCCAGTTATCAATGCATTAACAGATGATGATCATCCAACTCAGTTGCTTGCAGACTGGTTAACAATTCGCGAAAAATTCGGTACAGATATTTCGGGTCGTAAATTTGTCTACCTTGGTGATGGAAACAATATGTCTCATGCCTGGTTGCTGATGGGTGCAATCATGGGTGCGCATGTTGTTGCAGCAACACCTAGCGGTAAGTGGGCACCAGATCCTGTTGTTGTAGCAGTTGCAAAAAATATTGCATCCCACAATGGTGGAAAAGTTGAAGTAACGCATGATCCAGAAGTTGCAGCTAAAGATGCATCTGTCTTGTATACCGATGTCTGGATGTCCATGGGTGATTCAGAAGCAGATCGCGCAGCGAAAGTGCCAGTACTCTCGCCCTTTGCTGTTACTGAAAATCTTATGAAACTGACAAGCAAGGACTCAGTGTTCATGCATTGTTTACCTGCCCACCGCGGTGAAGAAGTGGAAGCATCTGTAATTGATGGACCACGTTCTGTCGTATGGAGAGAGGCCTATCACCGCAGAACAACTATTCAAGCAATCCTGTACCACCTAATAAAAGGTGACTTGAAGGGTTCCACCCAGTAATATTTGGACTATGCGCGTAGCCGTTCCGAAGGAAATTAAAGCTGGAGAAAAGCGTGTAGCGCTTGTTCCAGACATCATCAATAAGTTAACTCGACTAGGACTCGATGTAGTTATCGAAGCTGGTGCGGGTGCTCATTCGCAAGCAACTGATGCTGATTTCACAACGGCCGGTGCCACAGTCAAGCAAGGTGATGTCCTTGCCGATGCAGATGTAATCCTTTCTGTTCAGCCATTGACCGCCCAGCAAATGGCTACCTTGAAAAAAGGTGCAATCACTATTTCATTTTTGTCCCCAGTTACTGCAATTGATTCCATTGAAGCAGCAGCAACTGCAGGTGTAACAGCATTTTCACTTGAACTAGTTCCACGTATTTCACGTGCTCAATCAATGGATGCCTTAACTTCGCAAGCATTGTGTGCCGGCTATCGCGCTGCAGTTGTCGGTGCTGAACTATCGCCTCGCTTTTTCCCAATGTTGATGACCGCTGCAGGAACTGTTACTCCGGCACAAGTTTTAGTACTTGGTGCTGGTGTTGCAGGGTTGCAAGCAATTGCAACATCTAGACGTTTAGGTGCAGTTGTTTCGGCATACGATGTTCGACCAGCATCTGCTGATGAAG
>DAISII010000085.1:0-2640 GCA_036822115.1 Candidatus Planktophila sp. | reverse complement strand
GATGAAGTTCGTTCTATGGGTGCAACATTTATTCAATTAGAACTTGAAGCGCTAGAAGGTGCTGGTGGATACGCCCGCGAAATGACAGAAGATCGCGCGGCAAAGCAACGCGAACTTTTGACACCGTACATTGCGAAATCTCATGTTGTTATTACAACTGCTGCTGTTCCGGGTCGCCAAGCACCTCGATTGATGACACAAGCGATGGTGGATGCAATGGCACCAGGAACAATCATCGTTGACTTAGCTGCCGAAACTGGTGGAAATGTTGAAGGATCAAAACCTGGTGAAATTGTTGAAACAGCTGGTGGAGTTCGTATCTGGGGCGGTAAAGATGTACCTAGCCAACTTCCATTCCACGCATCTTTCTTGTACTCAAGAAACGTTGTAAATCTATTGTCTCTGTTCACTGTTCCTGCAAAGGATGATCAGAAGGTTGCATTTAATCTGGATTTCGATGATGAAATTATCAACGGTGCCGCGGTAACACATGGTGGATCACGAAGAGGAGCTCAGTAATGGAACCAATGGCGATTGTTTCGATTTTCGTACTCTCTGTTTTCGTCGGCTTCGAGGTAGTTTCTAAGGTGTCTTCAACCTTGCACACACCGTTGATGTCAGGTGCCAATGCGATTCACGGAGTTATTTTGGTTGGTGCGATTATCGTGGCCGATCACAGCACAACAAATCTAGAACTTGGTCTATCGCTTGCAGCAATTATTCTGGCAACTATCAATATGGTCGGTGGGTTTGTCGTAACCGACCGAATGCTTGAGATGTTCAAGGGAAATAAAAAATGAGCCGCACCGTATATGACCTGATTGGACTAGCGGCAGGTATCGCTTTCATCCTTGCCCTAAAGGGTTTATCTCATCCAAAGACTGCTCGTCGCGGCAATCTCATTGGCGCATTTGGTGCTGGATTAGCAACTTTGGTTGTTTTCTTCTATTCCAATGAAAACTCATCACTTCCGCTTAATAATCTTGGCTGGATTCTTGGAGCAATTGCAATTGGACTCGTAATCGGCGTCCCTGCTGCTCGCAAGGTTCAAATGACCCAGATGCCACAACTTGTTGCACTATTTAATGGTGTCGGTGGTGGCGCAGCAGCATTAGTAGCGATCGTTGAATACTTAAATCTTGGAGATCAAGCGACGACCGCCGAAGTTGTCTTCACCGTTTTTACGGTAATTGTTGGTTGCGTTTCATTCAGCGGATCAATCATTACCTTCATGAAGTTGCAAGAGTTGATGACCACTCGCCCAGTAGTTTTCCCAGCGGGCCGCTTTGTTATTGCAGCGACTTTGGTTTCTGTTCTTGGTGTTGGTGGCTGGGTCGTAAGCGCGCTAGGAACTACTCCGCTCTTGGTTTTAGCTGCTCTGTCACTGTTATTCGGAATCTTGTTCGTACTGCCTGTAGGCGGAGCGGATGTTCCAATTGTAATTTCGTTACTTAATGCATTCACTGGTTTAACTGTGGCTGCAAGTGGTTATGTACTTGATTCAACCTTGTTGATCATTGCCGGAACACTTGTTGGTGCCTCAGGAACAATATTGACCCGATTGATGGCTGAGGCAATGGGACGTTCACTGTTTGGAACCTTGTTCGGTGCATTTACTGCAAAGCCACAAGATGTTGCAGCGGCAGGTGAAGAGCGTCCAGTTCGTTCAGGTTCTCCTGATGACGTTGCAATCTTGCTTAACTACGCACGCCGCGTTGTGATTGTTCCAGGCTTCGGACTTGCCGTTGCACAAGCTCAACACACAGTTCGCGAATTAGCTGATTTGATGATTTCAAAGGGCATCGATGTTGCCTACGGTATTCACCCAGTTGCGGGTCGTATGCCAGGACACATGAACGTTCTGCTTGCAGAAGCAAATGTTCCTTATGATCAATTGCAAGAAATGGATGAAGTGAATCCAACTTTTGGTCAGACAGATGTTGCAATTGTTATCGGTGCAAACGATGTTGTGAATCCTGCTGCACAAACAACACCAGGGTGCCCAATTTACGGAATGCCAATCTTGGAAGTTAATCACGCTGCCAACATCATCTTCTTGAAGCGCTCAATGCGCCCAGGATTTGCGGGTATCGAGAACGAGCTTCTGTACGATCCAAAGACAATGCTTTTGTTCGGCGATGCAAAGGCTTCGCTAACCAAGGTTGTCTCTGCGCTCAAAGCTCTGTAAGAACAGTTTTCTAGTTAAGCAGTTCTATGAAATCCAGGGCCTTTTTGTAATCAATTCACGCTCACACATCGGGTCAATTGGGACAAAGATACGATTTCAACGAACTCTTAACTTCGAATACTTTCTATCGGTTGCAAGTAGTTGAATGTTCAACTAACCTTGGATTCTCAACAAAGGAGGGTCCAATGCCTGCAGTAACCGTTAGCGACATCACCGTATTGCCTCGTGTTAACGAAGTTACTGGCGCGCGTGCCCGCAAGGTGAAGAGCATTACTACTGCGCCTCAAGGTTTTGAAGGAGAAGGATTTCCTGTTCGTCGTGCATTTGCCGGTGTTGATATGGCAGAACTTGATCCGTTCATTCACTTGGATCAAATGGGTGAAGTTGAATACGCACCGGGTGAACCAAAGGGAACTCCATGGCACCCACACCGCGGATTCGAAACAGTTACA
>DAISII010000084.1:325-4710 GCA_036822115.1 Candidatus Planktophila sp. | reverse complement strand
AATCGTGATTCAACCCATTCACATACCTTGTCGACAGAGAACTTCTGCTCTGGAATCAAAATACATGTTGCTCCACCTGCAAGACCTGAATGCAATGCAATCCAGCCTGCGTGACGACCCATAACTTCAACAATTAATGCACGATGATGGGATTCAGCAGTTGTGTGAAGTCGATCGATCGCTTCTACTGCAATGTTTACTGAGGTATCAAAACCAAATGTGTAATCGGTGTTGTTGAGGTCATTATCAATTGTCTTTGGTACGCCAATCACCTTTACTCCAAGGGCATCAAGCTTTGTAGCAACTCCCAAGGTATCTTCGCCGCCGATTGCGATCAACGCATCGATTCCAGCCTTTTCTAGATTTTCCTTGATTTTTTCTACGCCACCCTCAATTTTAAATGGGTTAGTACGTGATGAACCAAGAATCGTTCCGCCGCGAGGCAAAATTCCGCGGGTTGTTTCAATATTTAAAGGCATGGTTAGACCCTCTAGCGGTCCCTTCCAGCCATCACGGAATCCAACAAACTCGTGACCGTACTCTTTAACACCCTTGCGAACTACTGCACGAATAACTGCATTAAGACCAGGGCAATCTCCGCCGCCAGTGAGGACACCAATACGCATGATTAACTCCAACAATTTTATTGTTTGATTAAGTGGCTCAAATTTTTCGGCCACCTGTGGTCAACGCTGACTGGCACAGTCTAGCCATGACTCAAGGTCAAGCAACAACTCATGGCGCTCTAAAAAAGAGGCGAAAATCCCACCTCGCGATGTGATTAGGGGGTAACTCGGACGCCTTTTCCGACAATAACAATTCCTGCATCGCTAACTGTGAACCGTTGGCGATCTCGCTCTAAATCCACGCCGATCTGCGCTCCAGGCTCTACAACGACATTCTTGTCCAAAATGGCTTTGCGAATAATTGCACGTTCACCAATTTTTACCGAAGGCATCAAAACAGATCCTTCGACGATTGCAGCTTTAGCAACTGATACATCATAGGAAACAACTGATCCATGCAAAATTCCACCCGCAACAATTGAACCGGCCCCAACAATTGAATCGTGAGCAGATCCACCTTCGCTGAATTTGGCTGGTGGCAATGATGGTGGATTTGTCAGCAACGGCCAATCGCGGTTATACAAATTAAAAATTGGATGAACCGAAACTAAATCCATGTGCGCTTCATAATAGGCATCGATTGAACCAACATCTCGCCAGTATCCCTTGTCGCGTTCTGTTGCACCCGGTACCACGTTGTGCGCAAAGTCGTAAACCTTTGCGACGCCCATGTTTGTTAAGTACGGAATTATGTTTCCACCCAGATCATGGCGCGATTCCAAATCTTCAGCATCAATAATTAGTGCTTCTTCCATCACATCGCGCTTGAAAATGTAATTACCCATGGAAACCAAACACAAATCTGGATGGCCCGGCATCGCAGGTGGGTTAGCAGGCTTTTCATGAAAAGCTTTTATAGTAATTCCATCATCAGCAAGTTCGATCACACCAAAATCATGCGCTTCAGAACGTGGCATGCGAATTGCAGCAACAGTAACGCCGGCTCCAGAGTCGACATGCTGTTGAAACATCTGCATTGGATCCATTCGGTAGACGTGATCTGCACCGAAAACTAAAACATGCTTTGGATCTTCATCATGAATCAAATTGAAGTTCTGCAAAATCGCATCTGCACTACCTGTGTACCAACGTGGTCCTAAGCGCTGCTGCGCCGGAACTGGAGTGATGTAATTTCCAAGAAGTGAGGACATACGCCAAGTTGTCGTAATGTGGCGGTCAAGGGAGTGAGATTTGTACTGAGTTAGCACTGCAATCTTCAACATATTTGCATTAGCAAGATTTGATAAGACAAAGTCCACTAAACGATATGAACCACCAAATGGGACAGCTGGTTTTGCTCGATCTGCTGTAAGCGGCATAAGACGCTTGCCCTCGCCACCAGCAAGAACGATGCTGAGTGGAAGTTGCAGTTTAGCCATGGCTTAACGATAGCCTTTCACCCTTGTCGAAGGAAGAGGATTAGCAGAATATGACCGCGTTAAATGTAGGCATTGTTACCAAGGAATGGCCGCCAGCTATTTATGGTGGTGCCGGGGTTCATGTTCTTCAGTTAACTCAAGCCCTTCGCACAATCAACAATGTTCATGTCGATGTCCATTGCTTTGGTGGAAAACGAGAAGATGCTTTTGGGTATTCATTGCCGGCAGGTTTTGCCGATGCCAATCCTGCTGTACAAGCACTAGCAATCGATCTTGAAATGGCTACGCACTTAGGACATGTTGATGTTGTTCACTCGCACACTTGGTATGCAAACATGGCTGGTCACATCGCATCGCTACAACACGGCATCCCCCACATTGTTAGTGCGCACTCATTAGAACCATTGCGCCCCTGGAAAGCTGATCAATTAGGCGGCGGATACAAGATTTCTTCATGGGCAGAAAAAACAGCCTTTGAATCAGCAGCTGCAATCATCGCTGTCAGTGATGGAATGCGCGCCGATGTCTTAGCGGCATACCCGGCTGTAAATCCTGCAAAAGTTGTAACAATTCGAAATGGTGTGGATACCCAAAAATTTGCTCCTAACCATGATGCAGCCCTTGTGGAAAGTTTTGGAATCAGCGGACCGTACGCAATCTTTGTTGGCCGCATTACTCGACAAAAAGGATTGGCCCATTTATTGCGTGCATGGAAGGAAGTCCCTGCCGAATACGGATTAGTTCTTGCTGCAGGCAGTCCAGATGAAGAAGGCATCGGCAACGAAGTAGCAGCCTTAATTGCAGATTTGCAGCGCACGCGCAGCAATGTTTGGTGGATCAAAGAGATGCTGCCTCATGATCAATTAACCGCGATGTTAACTGCGGCTGATCTATTTATTTGTCCTTCTATTTATGAACCTCTTGGAATTGTTAATTTAGAAGCAATGGGTTGTGAAACAGCTGTGTTGGGTTCTCGCGTAGGCGGTATCCCCGAGGTTGTGGCAGATAAAGAAACAGGCGAACTAGTTGATTACAACGGTGAGGCTGCACCATTTGAGAAAGCTTTGACTGAATCCATTACTCGTTTAATGGCACAACCAGATGTATTAAAGAAGTACGGCGCAGCAGGCCGCGTGCGTGCACAAAAACTATTTGGATGGGATGCCGTAGCTGCATTAACTGTAGATCTATATCGACGCGTGATTGCATAAATGACCCGTAAATCCTTGTTCCACTTTGCTTTAGTTAGCCTGCTCTGGGGAATCCCATATCTATTGATGAAGGTTGCAGTGGAAGATTTCCCACCTGCTGCCGTAGTCGCAGGCCGCACCTTAATCGGTGCTTTAATTTTGATACCTATCGCGATCTACCGCAAGAAGTTTGGTGGCGCAGTTTTGGGATTTAAGTATGTTGCCTTTTACGCATTAATGGAGATGATCGGTCCTTGGATTCTTATTACTACCGCTGAACAAAAGATTAATTCAGGATTAGCAGGATTGCTTATTTCAACAGTCCCGATATTTTCAACAATTATTTCTTCGCTGCGCGGAGATCACTCAGTGTGGCAGTTCAAACGCATTATTGGAATCGTTGTTGGATTCTTTGGTTTGATTCTGGTCGTTGGTATTGAAAGCCTGTCAGGTAACAGCGATCCGCTATCAATTTTCATGGTGATCGTGGCATCAATGGGCTATGCCTACGCCGTAATCATGGTGACCACCAATTTGCCGCTTGTTGATGGAATCGCAATCAATGGATTAGCCATGGCTATTACAAGTGTTTTTTGGACCCCTGTTGCCATCGCCCAATGGCCATCAGATATTTCCATGAACGCAGCATTGTCGTTGATCGCACTTGGAGTATTTAGTACTGCCTTCGCCTTTATTCTGTTCTTCAAGCTGATTGCTGAACTTGGACCAGCACGTAGCTCGCTAGTTACATATACGAATACGGCGATTGCAGTCGTATTAGGCGTAATTATTTTGCGTGAACCATTAACTATTGGAATTATTGTGGGATTGCCATTAGTCCTAGTTGGTTCCTACCTAGCTAGCCGCAAAACTGCTTAAGATTTTTCGCCAAAGCCTAACTTTGCAAGCAATTTAGGATCTTTCTGCCACTCTTTTGAAACCTTGATGTGTAGACCAAGAAAAATCTTTGCACCCAAGACGCGCTCGATATCTGCGCGTGCACGAATGCCAATGTCCTTCAGTCGAACACCTTGGTGGCCCAACAAAATTGCGCGCTGTGTGTCACGTTCAACGTGGATAGTTGCATGAACATCGTAAAAGGGACGTGATCCTTTTTCTTCGCGCTCACCAAATTCATCGATCGTTACCACGATACTGTGTGGCAACTCTTCTCGAACATCTTGCAGCTC
>DAISII010000084.1:0-315 GCA_036822115.1 Candidatus Planktophila sp. | reverse complement strand
AAGCAAGCGAATGGCAAGTTTTTCTTTGGCGATTAAATCTGTTTTGGTGATTACAGCAAACTTTTTAGCACCTGGATGCTTTGCAATTTCTTGGGCGATGAATGTGTCTCCCGCACCAGATGTCTCATCGGCAGGAATACACATGATGACGATGTCGACTGAGTCCATGCTTTGATCTACCACTTGGTTTAGGCGCTGGCCCAGCAATGTCTTTGGCTTATGAACACCAGGGGTATCAACAAGAACCGCTTGAAAGTTGTCGCCATGAACAATTCCACGAATTGCAGTACGTGTTGTGTTTGGATGGTGTGAAGT
>DAISII010000083.1:0-4736 GCA_036822115.1 Candidatus Planktophila sp. | reverse complement strand
GGCATTAACGATTTAACTCCTAATGAGACTATTGCCCACCTACTTAAATACGATTCAATCCTTGGTCGCCTCGGCCTGCCCGTAACTTTCACAGATGATTCAATTACTGTTGACGGTAAGACAATAAAGATCTTTTCAGAGCGTGATCCAGCAAATCTTCCTTGGGCATCTGTAAAAGCCGATGTAGTTGTTGAATCAACAGGCATTTTCACGAAAGCTGCAGATGCTCAAAAACACATCACTGCAGGAGCTAAGAAAGTGATCATTTCGGCGCCAGCAACAGATGAAGACATCACGATCGTCATGGGCGTAAATCACTTGAAATATGATGGAAGCAAGCATCACATTATTTCTAACGCCTCATGTACAACAAACTGTCTTGCCCCAATGGCAAAAGTTCTTAATGACAACTGGGGAATTGTTAAGGGATTAATGACAACAATCCATGCATACACAAACGATCAACCAATTCTGGATTTCCCACACAAAGATCTTCGACGCGCGCGCGCAGCTGCAACAAATATGATCCCAACTTCAACAGGTGCAGCAAAAGCGATCTCACTTGTCCTTCCTGAGCTCAAAGGTAAACTTGATGGTTACGCAATGCGCGTTCCCGTTCCAACAGGATCTGCAACCGACTTAACAGTTGAGTTGGCCAAAGAGGCAACAGTTCAAGAAATTAATGCTGCGATGAAGGCGGCAGCTCAAGGAGAACTAAAGGGCTATCTTTCTTACACCGAAGATCCAATCGTATCTTCAGACATCGTGACAGATCCTTCATCATGTGTTTTTGACTCTGACCTAACAAAAGTTATTGGAAATCAAGTCAAAGTTGTCGGTTGGTATGACAATGAGTGGGGTTACTCAAACCGCCTCGTCGACCTGATCGGTTATATTGGCAAAACGTTGTAATGCCAGAACTTTCAACAGTTGATTTAGATGGTAAGCGGGTTTTTTTACGCTGCGACCTTAATGTGCCCATTAAAGATGGCGTCATTACTGATGACGGACGTATAAAGGCAAGCTTGCCCACAATTCAACTTTTGTTGAGTAAAGGCGCCTCACTTGTAATCGCCGCTCATCTCGGCCGTCCAAAGAATGGACCGTCAGAAGAGTTTTCATTGGCCCCGGTTGCCAAGCGACTAAGCGAATTGTTAAACAAGAGCGTTAAATTCCCTGGCGAAGTTAAAGATGAGTCTGTAGCCAATTTGGCAGCATCACTTTTACCTGGGGAGATAATTCTTCTTGAGAATATTCGCTTTGAACCAGCTGAGACCAGTAAAGACGATTCCGAGCGTGCAAGCTTTGCCAATGAACTTGCTTCCATGGCAGATTTCTACGTCGGAGATGGTTTTGGTGCGGTACATCGCAAACATGCATCCGTGTTCGATTTACCAAAACTACTTCCACATGCATCCGGAACCCTTGTAGATGCAGAGGTTAAGGTTTTAAAAACCTTAACAGACAATCCAGAACGCCCCTATGGAGTTGTCTTAGGTGGCGCGAAGACCTCTGACAAATTAGCCGTTATTGAAAACCTTCTCAATAAAGTTGATGTATTGGCAATTGGTGGGGGAATGGTCTTCACATTTCTTAAAGCTCAAGGCAAAGAGATTGGCACATCGTTAGTTGAAAATGAGATGTTGGATGAAGTTAGAGGATTAATTGCAAAAGCTGAGAAACTCGGAGTTACCTTGCTGCTGCCTACCGATATCGTTGTAGCCCCTACATTTTCTACAGATGCGACCCCAACATTAGTTTCGGTCGATGCAATTCCATCAGATCAAATGGGTCTAGATATCGGCCCAGTTTCGGCCAACAGTTACGCAGAGCAAATCCTTCTTTGCAAAACTGTTTTTTGGAACGGGCCTATGGGTGTTTTTGAATTCTCTAACTTCGCAGCTGGAACAAAAACAATTGCACAGGCCTTAACTCAGGTTAAGGGAATAAGTGTTGTTGGAGGAGGAGATTCAGCTGCAGCTGTTCGTGCTTTGGGTTTTCAGGATTCTCAGTTTGGATATATCTCAACTGGCGGTGGGGCCTCATTAGAGTACTTAGAGGGTAAAGAACTTCCGGGGCTAACAGCGTTAGATTTGGGGTAATACCGATTGAACAGATTAGAATTCCAAGTAACTAGAGGAGATACAGATGCGTAAGCCATTGATGGCCGGTAATTGGAAGATGAATTTGAATCATCTTGAGGCCATAGCCGTTGCACAAAAACTGGTTTACGGTTTAGTGGATAAAGATTATGACGCAGTAGACGTTGCGATCATTCCTCCATTTACGGACATTCGATCTATTCAAACATTGGTAGATGGTGATCGCTTACGACTCCAGTATGGCGCGCAGGATCTTTCGCCTGAAAGTAGTGGTGCATTTACTGGAGATATCTCTGGAGCAATGCTGAAAAAACTTGGTTGCACCTATGTTGTAGTGGGCCATTCAGAGCGTCGAAGCGTTCACAATGAAAATGACACCTTGGTCAATCGCAAGATTAAGGCTGCGCTAGCAAACGAGTTAACACCAATTTTTTGTGTAGGAGAAGATTTAGCCGTTCGTGAATCGGGTATGCATGTATCCCACGTTGTTCGCCAAGTTCGTGCGGGACTTGAAGGTTTCACCAAGCCTGAGCTGAAAAAGATCGTAATTGCTTATGAACCTGTATGGGCGATAGGTACGGGCAAGACAGCTACACCCGAAGATGCTCAGGAAGTTTGTGCTGCTATTCGCGAAGAGATTGAAAATATAGGATCTAGTGACATCGCTGCCAACATGCGAATTCTTTACGGGGGTTCTGTTAAGTCTTCGAACATAGTTGAAATCATGAAAATGGAAGATGTTGACGGGGCACTTATTGGTGGGGCCAGCCTGGATCCTGAGGAATTGGCCAAAATTGCCAAGTTCTACGCGGTAGCAGAGTAAACAATTAGCCAGTCAGGCGGGTATCCTTTCCCTCTACGAACTAGGAGTTTTGAAAAGTGATACTAGGTCTTTCGATTGCTTTAATGATTACAAGCACGCTGATGATTCTTTTAGTGCTCCTGCACAAGGGTAAGGGAAGCGGACTTTCCGATCTCTTCGGAGGTGGCATCTCGTCAAACTATGGTGGTTCATCGGTTGTTGAGAAAAACCTTGACCGGATAACCATTGTTGCCGGTGGTATCTGGTTTTCTCTAGTAGTTGCTCTCTCACTTTTGCTCAAGTAATTTCACAATAAGTTGTAGGTGTTTACGTTTTTAAGCTGATCTTTGAATTGAACTAAGTACTTAGGGAGAACAAAATGGCAAGTGCAATTCGTGGAAGTCGCGTTGGAGCTGGCCCAATGGGTGAGGCAGAACGTGGAGATTCGATTGCGCGCGCATATGTTTCTTACTGGTGTGCAAATGGTCATGAAGTTCGCCCATCATTTGCAGTAGAAGAAACAGTCGTTATCCCAGCGGAATGGGATTGCCCAAAGTGTGGATATCCAGCAGGTAGAGATCGCAACAATCCTCCTAGCCCAATCAAGAATGAGCCATACAAAACTCACCTTGCATATGTTAAAGAGCGTCGCACAGATTCAGAGGGTGAAAGACTTCTTGAGGAAGCACTTCGTAAACTTCGCGGAGAAGACGACTAAGAACTTCTACGAACGTCTATAAAGATTGAGCAGCATCCAAAACGCTCGCGATGCCTTCAGGTCGTTTCTTAAGATTGAATCTAAGTAAAGGGTATTTTCTCGAAGTCAGCGCATTTGCATCGCCAAGAGCTTGCGCAGCAATCAGAGTTTGCAAACTAAACTCTTGACCAGGAATTTCAACATCATTCTCACTGTCTCCAGTAATTTGCAGAAAAACGCCATTGGGCTGGCCACCTTTATGAAACTGACCAGTCGAGTGTAAGAATCTAGGGCCCCAACCAAAGGTCACAGGCCTATTTGTTTTCTCCAAAAGAATCTTCTGAATCTCGGCAACTCTTGTGTCTTCGCGTCGATCTAGGTACGACATGATTGCAAGGTATCCATCGCGTGGCATAGCTTTAATCAATTTATCGAGAGAATCTTTGAGGTTGCTTCCTTGACCAAAAATCTCAACAGCCCCATCTATATGGTCTGGATCAAAAGAAGGTTTCGCACCTTTCCACTGTGACAAGAGTAAGGATGTTGCATCTTTTGCTTCGGTTACATTCGGTTGATTAAAGGGATCTACTTTTAAGGCGAAACCGATTAATGCAGTTACCCATTCCCAAACAATGAATTGAGAACTCAAATCAGCCTCAACTACTAGATCCGCACTACCTGCAAAAGAGACCTTAAAAACATCTTCATTTTCAAGTTGTTTAGAATCCTGAACTACAACGGGTAGCCGCCCGACACCGTTCTTGCCTGTGGATTCTGCAATCAATTGCTCAATCCAGTCACTTAGTCCAGGCATATTGCTCTGTGCATCAGTAAATGAAATGTATTGACCGCCAATATGTGACAACAAGAAGGCAATGTCACACACCAACTCAGGATTAGATAGAAACTCCATTTTTGCATCTTCTGCGTGGTCAAGTAAAACGGAGACATCGATATTCATTAACGCAGCAGGGACTAGCCCAAAAGCGCCCAGCACACTAAATCGGCCTCCAACATTTGGATCTGCGTTGATCACCGAGAAGCCATGATCCCGTGCGTCTTTATCTAGAATTGAACCAGGATCTGTAACAAAAACTATGTGGGACCTCGGATCAAGTTTTGCCCTGATAAAGGC
>DAISII010000082.1:0-4987 GCA_036822115.1 Candidatus Planktophila sp. | reverse complement strand
GGCTACATTGGCCTTGAATATCGTCCTGTAGGCGACACTGCCGAAGGTCTAAGTTGGCTCTCTTAGCTATAGAAGTGTAGAACCGATTGCCGCGCCAATTTCAGTTAAGATACTGCTTGCCTCTGTGAAACATTTCTGTAAATCGGGTTCGAAATCAATGAGTTGATAGATAGGACCAAATTTTTCTTTGGGGATTGTCGTCGTACCGCAAACAACCACTACTTTTTTGCCCGCACTTTTAGCGAATTCTGCAATCCAATATGGACCTTTACCCATGGAGGATTGCTCATCGAAGCTGCCCTCACCTGTAATCAAAATATCGCAATCACTTATAGCTTTTGTAACACCTAAGTATTGAGCAATGAATTCAATTCCTGACCTTTGCTGTGCTCCCAGGACTCCCATCGCCGCATAACCCACTCCGCCTGCAGCACCAGCACCGGGTAAATCCACGCTAGCTGGATCAACAAATTGTGCGAAGTGGGCAAGATTTGAATCAAGTTCTTTAACTTGTTCTGGAGTTGCGCCTTTCTGTGGGCTAAACACTGCTGCTGCGCCACGTTCACCCAGTAATGGATTATCTACATCTGTCAAAACGATAAATTCGATACCTGCTATCTTTTTTTCGAGCCGCCGCAGATCGACGTGTACGAGTGAGGAGAGCATGCCACCACCAGCGGGAATCTCTCTCGCGCCTGCGCGGTTAAGCTGTGCTCCTAGAGCTTGCAACATTCCTGCTCCGCCATCGGTGCATGCGCTACCGCCAATAGCTAGCAAGATCTGTGTACACCCAGCTTCGATGGCTGCTGCTATGAGCTGTCCTGTTCCGTAAGACGTAGCGCGCATTGGATCGTGCTCACCTGCGCTTAATATTGCAAGCCCTGATGCCTTTGCGAGCTCTACAACCGCTGTCTTACCCTGCATTGCGTAGTAGGAGGGTGTCTTATCTCCAAGTGGACCTTTAACATCGACATTTACTTGGGTAAAACCATCTGCGATAAAAATATCTGCTGTGCCGTCTCCGCCATCAGCAATAGGTTTGAGCGTTATTGAGGCACCCGATGCTCGCAGCCCGAGTTCAAGGGCTCGTGCGACTTCAAGGGCGCTCAGAGAGCCCTTGAATTTGTCTGGGGCGATAAGAATTCGCTGAGTCATGTTTACTAAGAATTACTTAAATTCAGTTGGGGCATGCTCCGGTAGCGTTGCAAGTTCTTCAAATTCAGTCATCGCATCAAGATCTGGGCCCATTGAGATGTTAGTAATCTTTTCCAAAATTATTTCTACGACGACTGGGACTTTGTATTTCTCCATAAGCAATTTTGCTTCCTTAAAACCATCTGCGATCTTATTCGGGTCAGTGATACGAATACCTTTACAACCAAGTCCTTCAACCACTTTCATATGGTCAACACCATACCCACCTACTTCTGGTGAATTGATATTTTCAAATGCTAGCTGAACTGAATAATCCATTTCGAACACACGTTGTGCCTGTCGGATTAATCCAAGATAAGAGTTATTCACCAGTACATGGATAAATGGAAGATTGAATTGTGCACCGACGGCCAACTCTTCAATTAAAAACTGAAAGTCATAATCTCCAGATAAGCCAACAACTGTCCCTTTTGGATTAGCTGCAGCTACACCCAGCGCGGCGGGAACTGTCCATCCAAGGGCCCCAGCTTGAGCAGCGTTGATCCAATGGCGAGGCTTGTACACATGCAGAAACTGCGCCCCAGCGATTTGTGAAAGCCCAATTGTTGTGACATAGATCGTATCTTCACCAAAAAATGTATTCATCTCCTGATAAACGCGTTGTGGTTTTACTGGAACGTTATCAAAATTGGTACGACGGTGCATAACCGCTTTACGCCCTTGGCACTCTGCAACCCACGCACTGCGATCCTTAATTTTCCCAGCTGCTTTCATCGCCTTAGCTGCGATAATTAATTCATCGAGAGCTGACTTTGCGTCTGCAACAATGCTGAAGTCAGGTGGAAAAATACGACCAATTTGGGTTGGTTCAATATCTATGTGAATAAACTTACGCCCAGCGCGATATTTATCTAGCCCCCCTGTATGACGATTCGCCCATCGGTTTCCAATTCCTACGACGAAATCTGAAGCCAGAAAGTTTGCGTTTCCGTAAAGTTGAGAGGTTTGAATTCCAACCATACCTGCTTGGAGTGGGTGTGCATCTGAAATTGTTCCCCATCCCATTAGCGTCGGGATTACAGGGATGTTAAGTATTTCGGCTAGTTCGACGAGTTGCTCTGATGCATCGGCGTTAATAACTCCACCACCCGCAATAAGAACTGGCTTCTCTGATTCATTTATCATTTGTAGGGCCTTCGTTGCTTGCCCCTGTGTTGCGGAAGGTTTGTCTGGGACTAGCGGGACATATGTGTCGATATCGAATTCAATTTCACTCAACTGAACATCAATTGGGAGATCGATAAGTACCGGCCCTGGACGACCAGATCGCATTAATTGAAAGGCTTTTTGAAGCGTTCCGGGGAGTTGTGCACCTTCCATGACAGTTACAGACATCTTTGTCAGTGGCGCAGAGATAGCAGCGATATTTACCGCTTGGAAATCCTCTTTGTGCATCTTTGCGACAGGTGCTTGACCAACCAAACAAAGTATTGGAATTGAGTCTGCTGCTGCCGAATATAAACCGGTGATCATGTCTGTTCCACCAGGACCTGAAGTTCCTATACAAACGCCGATATTTCCAGCCTTTGCACGTGTATAGCCCTCAGCCATGTGACTTGCACCCTCAACGTGCCGAGCAAGAATGTGGCGGATCGTGTTATCTCTCGTCATCGCCGAATACAAAGGGTTGATTGCCGCGCCCGGCACACCAAAAGCGGTATCAACGCCTTCACGCTTCATAATCAGAATTGCTGCATCTACTGCGCGCATCTTCGCCATTTTTTTGCCTACTTTCTTCCAGACAATTGTTCGACAAGTTTAAGAAGTGCAGAATGATCAAGATGTCCATCACCTTGTGCTTTAAGCGATCCCATTAGTTGAGCAACCACTGCACCAAGTGGAATAACTACACCTGCATCACGTGCAGCGGCAGTCACAATCCCCATATCTTTATGATGGAGTTCAACACGGAATCCTGGTGTGAAATCGCGCTTGAGCATCTTTTCTGCCTTGCGATTTAGAATTGCATTACCCGCTAACCCACCTGCAAGAACTTTCACAGCAGCTTCCGTATCAACGCCATGCGCTTCAAGAAAGACAATTGATTCAGCAACAAGCTGAATCGTGCCCGCGACAATTAGTTGGTTAGCAGCTTTAACAGTTTGACCCGACCCTGAAGGCCCGACGTGGACAATAGTTTTTCCCATAGCTTCCAAGATTGGAGTAGCTTCCTTAACATCCTTCGCATCACCACCGATCATTATTGAAAGAGTCGCTTCGATTGCGCCTATTTCACCACCACTTACTGGGGCGTCTATTGTTCGGACTCCACTTTCTTTTGCTGCAATTGCAAGATTTTGTGAAGTTCCTGGTTGAATTGATGAACAATCTATATGCAGTGCACCCTTTTTAGCATTTGCGTAAATACCTTCTTCGCCAAGACAGACAGCTTCGACATCGGCTGAATCTGGAACCATCGTAATAATAAAATCTGCATCTTTAATAGCTTCTTTAATGGATGGAGCAGACTTACCTCCAGCTTTTGAAACATCCTCATAGGCTTTTGAACTTCGGCTATTGACTGTTACCGAGTGCCCAGCAGTAAGTAAGTTGAGTGCCATTGGTTTCCCCATAATTCCAAGGCCGATAAATGCAATCTGTGCCATTCTCGCTCACTCTCTATATTCCGTATTGTGGAAAACATATTCTGCTATGTGGATTATTCTAAATGCGGGCAGAGGTAAAGTCAATACCTTGTGGGTTGAAAGCGGCTTAGGATTAAGGGGGTAAAACACAGGCAGAGCCTGCATTAAGCGGCAATCGACTCGCTCTGCTGTGCTGTAAGCGATCATGTCCAGCAGATGCGCTTGGTTCTGATTTCTCTAGCGATGACTTACTTTGATTTTGTCTTTGCCTTCTGCTTCAGCTTAATCTTAATAGTGGGGGATGAGAAGCTAAAGTTATAAGCGGCAAGGTGTAACCAGTTGTCTTTCTCTGTCACTGTAGTCGTTGCTACTTGATTTTCTCCATTGGAAGACACGACTGATATCACTGCACTGATTGGCGCCTTAGAGAATTTGTAAAGGCAGCGAGCGGCTGCCGAATCAATAACGAGATCGTATGCACCTTTAAAAGCTGTTCCATCAGGGTTGTTGTGCAATCCGCCTACTTTGTACTGTAAGAATCCGTTTTTAAACTCTGGCGGGGAATCCTCAAATATCATTGAATTTGTAGTGATGAGTCCTAGTAGGCGAGATTTACTTGTAAGGCATCCATTTGTTCCACTGGATTCGAGAGATCCAAAGGACCATTGGTATGACTTTGAAGATGCGGTGTCATTTGCGGATTTAGAGAATGCATCAAGGTAGGTGAACGCCTCTGATGTATAAGAGTAAACGTTTGCAAAGCTGCCTCCTTTAGTTGTATCCATTCCCCTTGATTTTAGAAGGTTAAGAATTTTCTCAGATGCATCTGCCATTTTTATTGTTGCAGCGACCATAGGAACATCTGCAGGCTTAGCTTTAACGGTAATCATGTTAAAAGCCTTATCTAAAGCTTTGATTTGTATCTCTGGATCGATAAGACGTCCTCGCAACCATCCTGTCATTGAGTTCGGCACCTTCAATGAAAGTTGGAGTTGAGTCTCTGGGTCTAGCTGCTGCTCAGCACCACAACGTCCGGTTTCAACCCAAATACAGTTGAACTCAACTCCGCCAATTGGTCCCGGTGAGTTGATTGAACTGCGCCCGTCAGAGAGTTTTACCTCAACCGGTTGAGCTTTCCGAGCTTGAGGCACCACTCTCTCTTGATAGGCGTATACAAAAGCTTTAAA